>NZ_JAAHGN010000863.1:0-3339 GCF_010672485.1 Moorena sp. SIO2C4
GTGCGTTTTAGCCCTGATCTCAAAAGCCTTGCTGCTTCTAGCGAGGATGGAAGAGTTATCATCTGGAGCCTCGAAGGCAAAAAACCCCAAATCTTCAAAGCCCATGATAAAGCAGTGCTCAGTATTATGCTCGTCATAATGAGCGGGTGCTCCCCTCATTCTTTTCTGAGGCTTTTTCCTTTTTGTGCTTGACATTTGTATTTACCATCAACTATACTAAAATAATATCAGCCCAAGCACGAAGATTTCAAGGAGGTGGTTTCATTCATGGCGAATCTCAGACATACATTTCGTCTGTATCCTAACAAAACAGCTGCGTCAAAGATGTTTTACGCGAGAAAAATGCACCAGTTGCTTTATAACGCTGGGATAGGCGATCGCCGCTATGAATGGAAAGCAAATAAAAAGTCCATAGGATATCTTGATCAACAAAACTGCTTGCCCGCCTTCAAGGAATGTTGGCCGGAGTACAAGGAGTTATATAGTACTTCCTTGCAAGCGACCCTTAAGAGGGTAGACCTGGCATATAATCGCTTCTTTCTTGGGTTAAGTGAAATTACCAAATATAAGCCAATTCGGAAATACTCCGGATGGACTTATCCCAGTAAGGCTGGTTGGAAGGCTAATACTGACGGAAAAGATGGAACTTTGACGTTGAATGACCTCGGACTCACTATAAAGATGCGTGGTCAGGCCAAGTTTTGGGGGACACCAACGACTCTAACAATTACGTACAAGTCTAGTGTAAACGCTTGGTATGCTTCAATAACCGTTAAAGTAGAAACCCCCGACACTAAATATGGTTCAGGATCTGACTTAACGTACGAGAAAATCGTAGCCTATGACTTAGGGACTGAAACAGCAATCACAGCTTTCAACGGCAGCGAGTTTGAGGAGATAGCCAACCAGCGTTTTACGAAGACTCTAGAGCCTAAAGTGAAGGCCGCCGGGAAGGAAAAGCGCAGGAAGCAGGCTCCTAATTTCAAAAAAAGTATAAAGGCGTCTAAGCGTTGGAAAAAAGCCAACAAAAAAGAATCCCAACTAAAGAGGAAAGCGGGTAACGCGCGTAAAGATTGGCAACACAAGGTTACATCAGATTTATCTAGTCGTTATGACATCGGCGTAACCGAGAAGCTCAATACGAAAGGAATGACCCGGAAAGCCAAGAAAGGGTCGAAAAGAAGGAAACAAAAAGCTGGATTAAACAAAGCCATTCTGGATGTAGGATTCGGTACTCTCAATAAAATGCTGACCTACAAAATCGAACTCAAAGGCGGAATTGTTCTTCAACTACCGACTAGACAACTAAAGCCATCTCAGCGTTGTCCAGAATGTGGAAAGGTTCACAAAGACTGGGCTGAACTGTCGAATAGATACCACGTCTGTGATATTTGCGGCTTTGGGTTCGATAGAGACAAGACAAGCGCAATAGTGATGTTCAATGCAGCATTAGGAAAACAGCCGGGGTACGGTGCTGACCTCGATAAACGTGGATTTTCTAGCTCTACTTCAAAGACCAGAAAGCATACTGGATCAATGAAGCAACTGGGAAAGATGAAGCGTCAAAAATCACGCTCTAAGGATGGGGTAGCTGACACCCCGTCCTGGCCGTAGGCCACGCTACGCGAACGAACAGGGCGGGGTAGTTCATGCTAACATGCCCAATCCAAATAGGAGGGCGTTGATCTGACTGTGGATTATTTGGAGTCATGGTTCTTACTCTAAAACGGTTGGATATTGTTCAAATTTCTGTGAAGTAAGCATTCAGCTGTCAGGTGTCAGCTAATGGGCTATGCGCACGCTACGCGAACAGTTGGGTAGGGTGGGCTGCGTCATGATCGTTTCTACAAAAGTACAGTAATCATCGACCTTTGCCCACCCGACAAAAGCGATTACGCACCGACGCACGCTAAGCGATCGCACTTTCTATTCTTATTAATCTATCAATCTTAAATTCTCCTCTTATTAATCTATCAATCTTAAATTCTCCCGTTTGCCCATTGCGCACCGGCCCACGCTACGCTGGGTTTATTTTAAGCTGACGGCTGACAGCTGACAGCTGACTGCTTACATAACCTTCAACCAACTAACCTTCAACCTGATAACCTTCAACCTGATAACCTTCAACCTGATAACCTTCAACCTGATAACCTTCAACCAACTAACCTTCAACCAACTAACCTTCAACCAACTAACCTTCAACCAACTAACCAAAAAAAATAGCCGCAGAAATACTTTCCACGGCTAGGAATTTTCGCTTATGCACTCAATTTTCTCACCTATCTGTTCGCGTCGCAAACAGACCGGAGCCTTTGTCCGTAAGCATTCAGCTATCAGCTATCAGCATTCAGTAGTGGTGTCGGGTGGGCAAATAATCATAGTTTCACCATTTGTACAGTTATCATTGATATTTGTCCACCCTACAAAGCTATCTGTTCGCTATCAGCATTCAGTAGTGGTGTAGGGTGGGCAAATAATCATAGTTTCACCATTTGTACAGTTATCATCGACCTTTGCCCACCCTACAAAGCGCGATATTTCTACTGACGGCTGACGGCTGACGGCTGACGGCTAACCTTTGGCCAGGGGGGAAACCCCCCCAGAAATTTAAGGTCTTAACGCCAAATCCAATATCTGATCATAATCGTAATAAATTCTCCTGGATTTCCCGTCGGCTGAAGAGGACCCCAGTCAGTAAGTTGAGCGTAGCCCAAGCCATTAAGGATATACACGGTATGGGTTATTTGCTGGCGAGACCCTTTTAAAATGTACGGAACAACGAATCCGTTTGAATTATCGTTTGAATTTGGCTGAGAGTTTTGAGGCATAGTCGAATAATTGTTTTTAGTTTTATAAATATAATCATAATGATTACAAACTAATGTGTCAAGGGTTTTTAGATTTTTTTTTGTTGAGGGTTAATTGAAAGAAAGGTAAGCGGTAAGCAATCAGCAAAATGCTTAAAATTTTGCTCGTTTGCGTTCGTTGCGCCGAGGTGCTTTGGGTTAAATTTTAAGAGGTTAAAATAGGAAAGAAATTTAATAAAATTTAGTTATTTTGTAGGGTGCGTTAGGCGGTTTTGTTGAGAATATTATCTGGTATAACCAGAGTAGAAGCCGTAACGCACCGTGGTATTGGAGTATAAAAATAGATGATATTACCAGAGTTTAAGACGTAACGCACCATGGTATTTGTAAATGATAGCCACGCCAGTAGGGTGCGTTAGGCGGTTTTGTTGAGAATATTATCTGGTATAACCAGAGTAGAAGCCGTAACGCACCGTGGTATTGGAGTATAAAAATAGATGATATTACCAGAGTTTAAGACGTAACGCACCAT
>NZ_JAAHGN010000864.1:0-3339 GCF_010672485.1 Moorena sp. SIO2C4
GTAAGCATTCAGCTATCAGCCAAAGGCCTTTGGCCACGCTTTCGGCAAAGCCGACGCTTCGCGAACGCGAACAGCTATCAGCCAAAGGCCTTTGGCCACTGGGCATAGCCCACGCTACTTGATGTGCTTATGGGCTATGGGCAAGCTACACCGAACAGCTTTTGAATAAGCGATGCAGCTTCGGAACAGGGGAGGCAGTGCCGACCTGCGGGGGTTCCCACGGGGCAAACAGCGGTGCGGACGCAGGTTCCGCACACAGACCCATGCGCCACTCGCGGTCTGCCGTGGTTTCCCCCACTCGCGCTTTGCATCAAGAAAACAGGTAAGTATTCGTTTAATCTGTGTTACGGAAAGCACCTCAAGTAGCGTGAGCTTTTAGCTCACGGCTGACCGCTGACGGCTGAATGCTTACGCTCATTATTGTTACTGTACTTCTTAGTTATACAAACCGCCGTAAATTAAATTAACTTAATTTTTATGAATAAAAATTAAGTTAATGGTACTATAAATGAAATCTAGATTCAATTAGATATTATATAAATGTGTTGGTCATCTATCAAACACGGTGTGCCACACGGAAACAGGATTCAATATCTAAATACTGGCGGAGATTTGACCTCTACTGTGCTTCGTGTAAACCTGTCATAGCAAGTCGAATCCTTGAGCCAAAAATCCCCGTTTTTTAAGAGCGGGGAGTATCAAAGTACGATTGCCGTACTGTATTTATCGTGTCAATCATATGACAGGAGTGCAAGTTAAATGTTTTCTCTAGGTTCAACAACTCCAGTCGGGGACTTTCGAGTCGATACTAATTACTTAGTTACCGATGTAAATGGTGATGGTCAGTCTGATCTAGTCGAGCTTTGGAATGATACAGATAGTTTCTTTGCTGCGACTTGGATTAGTAATGGTCAAGGTGGATTTAACTTCGGCGGTAATACCAGAGTAGGGGACTTTCGAGTCGATACTAATTACTTAGTCACCGATGTAAATGGCGATGGTGATTCTGATCTAGTCGAGCTTTGGAATGATACAGATAGTTTCTTTGCTGCGACTTGGATTAGTGATGGTCAGGGTGATTTTGACTTCGGCGGTAATACCAGAGTAGGGGACTTTCGAGTCGATACTAATTACTTAGTTACCGATGTAAATGGCGATGGTGAGTCTGATCTAGTCGAGCTTTGGAATGATACAGATAGTTTCTTTGCTGCGACTTGGATTAGTGATGGTCAGGGTGATTTTGACTTCGGCGGTAATACCAGAGTAGGGGACTTTCGAGTCGATACTGATTACTTAGTCACCGATGTAAATGGTGATGGTCAGTCTGATCTAGTCGAACTTTGGAATAATACAGATAATTTCTTTGCTGCGACTTGGATTAGTGATGGTCTGGGTGGATTTAGCTTCGGCAGTAATACACAAGTAGGAGACTTCCGAGTCGATACTGATTACTTAGTTACCGATTTAAATGGTGATGCTCAGTCTGATCTAGTTGAACTTTGGAATGATACAGATAAGTTCTTTGCTACTAGTTGGTTAAGCTAAGTTAGTAGGTACTGCCCACCGAGGATTAATAACAATAGTAGTTCACGTAGGGTGGGCAGTGCACCAGACAGATCAAATCAGCCAGCCAATCAAGTTACTAGACACTGCCCACCTAAGATTAATCAAAATAGTAAGCTAACGTAGGGTGGGCAGTGGTTGAGACAAATCAGATCAGCAAACCAATCAAGTTAGTAAACACTGCCCACCTAGGATTAATCCCAATAGAACAGTAAACAAATCTACGGTGGGCAAACAACATTTACTGTAAGCATTTAGCTAATGCGCTACGCGCACGCTACGCGAAAAGCAGTCAGCCGTCAGCTAATTAACGGGAGGTAGTAAAAAAGCTGCGGGATGCTGCTACGGCTGCTTGAAAATTCCTGCTCCTTTTACTAATCCGACCCCCTGGAGTTCTCTCGCCTGATAGCTGATAGCTAATAGCTGATAGCTGATGGCTTAAAAAACAAACGATAAAACTAAATACTACTCCCGACTCCCTACTCCCTACTCCCTACCCTAATGCTATAATACTAAAAAGCCAAAGGAGTAAAAGAGGCGAAACCGATGACTCAATTAGAAATTGGTCAAGAAAACGTACCGCCCGAAGAAGACGAAGCTACTCGTGAAATTGCCCAAATCAGTGAACGACTTATTGACAAACATCCTCCTGTAAAACGGGGAGAACATCCCAAAGCTCATGGTTGTGTTAGAGGAGAATTTATCATTGACCCTAACCTCCCTAACGATGACAAGATTAGAGTTGGTATTTTTAAAGAACCAGGTAAGCGTTTCCCCGCTTGTATTCGCTTCTCAAATTTCAGTGAGCAGAAGGATACCAGAGGTGATGCCCATGGTATGGCGGTTAAACTGATGGGTGTACCAGGAGACAAAGTCTTGGAGGATGAAAAATATGAGGAAACCCAAGACTTTTTGCTAATAGACCACCCGCTTTTCGTAGTTCGCAATGCCAAAGACTACATTGAGTTTTTTGCAGAAATTGAACGTTCTGGAAGCCGGAATCCCTTAAAGTTTTTCATAACTGGACTTAATCCATTTAAATGGCGCTGGCGTGAGATCCAGATCGGACTAGGGATTCGGTTGTCTAAGATGCGCAGTCCATTAGAATCTCAATATTGGAGTACAACCCCATACAAATATGGGTCAGGAGCGATTAAATTCTCCCTGAAGCCTTCTCCTGAGAATATCTCAACTAGTTCTAAGTCGATTCCTAAAACAGAAAACTATCTCCGCCACGCAATCCGAGAACATCTCAACAATAAAGAAGCTTGCTTTGATTTCTTAATTCAGTTTCAGACCGATGCCGATAAGATGCCAATTGAAGACCCCACCATCGATTGGAAATCACCCTATCAAAAAGTAGCTACTCTCAAGATTCCTGCTCAGGCTTTTGAATCTCCTGAGCAAATCAAATTTTGTTAAAATTTGTCCTACACCCCATGGCATTCTCTACCAGAGCATAGACCTTTAGGGGGAATTAACCGTCCTCGCAAGCAGGTTTACGAGTTAATTTCTCGGCTACGAAACCAACTGAATAATGTCCCCCATAAAGAACCAACAACAGAAGAATTTTTCTCGATTTTTCCCCTAGATGTCTTGCCGAAGTAGGGAGTCGGGAGTCGGGAGTCGGGAGTCGGGAGTCGGGAGTCGGGAGTCGGGAGTCGGGAGTCGGGAGTCGGGAGTCGGGAGTCGGGAGTCGGGAGGTAAGTGTGGGAAGTGTGGGAAGTGTGGGAAGTTTGGGTGTCAACTGGCATGAAAATCCCCAAGGCCTCACTA
>NZ_JAAHGN010000865.1:0-3338 GCF_010672485.1 Moorena sp. SIO2C4
TGCCTTACTACAAAATTTTTAACCCTTTTACCCATAGCCGACTAACTATAAAGGCTCCACTATTCTTGCGGTAACTTCTAACCAATTTGCCTATCCTCTCCTCGGAGTTTACGATTACCGCCAAAAGAGCATCGTGAGGATGTAGAGGATGAAGTCTCGCATATACTAGTCAGATTGCGGCTTCCGCATAAGACACTTTTTCAGGACTTTTGCTACTGTTACCCATGACATCTTCCCGTTAGCGGCAGTGTGGCACATCTGATTTACCTCTGATTCCGCCCTGTTGCCAGCGTCACTCTACAGGTTGCCGCCTGTTCGGTGTGGCCAGATAGGGTGTCACTTATCTCCAAAAGGTGCACCACCATCCGAACAGTCAGTTAGGCTTTGAAGGTTTTCCTTCGCGCCCCTAGCTCATAAGCCTTGTATTGTAAGGTTCCTAGCTAGAACGAGCCGCACTTTGGCGTTCGGTGTAGGGTAGGTTGAATCTTGAAAGTAGACACTTAACATTCAACTGGCCTATTGACTGACTAATCACTTGACTAATCACTAGGATCAGGTTTCGTCAGACTCTAGCACTGTGGTAGATTCCGACAACGGAACAGTTTTCTGTGAACTCGAATAATCACTATCGGGCATGGTTTCCTCCTCTAGCACTGTGGTAGATTCCGACAACGGAACAGTTTTCTGTGAACTCGAACAGTCACTATCAACCATGGTTTCCTGTAGTGCTGGCACGGTGGAAGCCTCAGATTCTAGCACTACGGATGACTTAGGGCTACTAAACGAGAATGTTGGCAAGGTTGTGGTTAAAGGTTTCAGTGCTTCTAATACCTCCTGAGCCGACTGATAGCGACTTCGGAAGCTATAGCGCACCATTTTGTTGACCACTGTAGCTAATTCAGGACTGACCTGTGCCTTATCGAACCAAATTACTTCTCCAGTTATGGGATCTGTGGGTAATTTGCTAGGAGGTATGCCAGTAAGCGATCGCACAGCAATCATACCTGTGGCATAAATATCACTGTTAAATCTTGGACTACCCACAGCTTGTTCATTAGGCATATAACCTTTAGTACCAATGCCCACTGTGAAATTAGTCAGGTTTCGTCTTGGATGCAATTGATTAGTAATTTGTTTAACAGCGCCAAAGTCAATTAGCACCAGCTTGTGATCTAATTTGCGCCGAATTAGATTATCGGGTTTAATATCTCGGTGAATCACACTGTGACTGTGGACAAACTGCAATACCTGTAGAATATCTACCACTATGGCAATGACGTTGGCTTCAGGAAGAGGTTTCTGTGGTAACTCATCGCTGAGAGGATGACCATTAATGAACTCTTCAACTAGATAAAATTCTTGATTTTGATCAAAATAGGCTAACAGCTCAGGTATTTGGTGATGTTTGCCCAACTTTTCCAGAATTTCTGCTTCGGTGTGAAATAACCGTCGAGCCAGTTGCCAGTGTTGAGGATTATTGCTAGCAGGTTTGAGCTGCTTGACCACACAGGTCGGATTTCCCGGTCGTTGGGTGTCTTCAGCAATAAAGGTTTCGCCAAATCCTCCAGCACTAAGTCGTTTGATGATTTGATAGCGTCCACTTAACTTAGTAGCAAATAGTTCCTGTTCCGTTTCCTCCAGCAAATTGCGTAAATCATCCTGTCCAGAGATAATTTCTTGGACAATCGGCGCAGAAACGTAATGTTTGAGAGTTTGGCGTAGTTGCTGTTTATTCTTCAGGTCTTGCATTGCTCCCATAGCGCTACAGAAAATACCACTGAGAGTCATGCTAACTAAAGGCACTGCTGTAGGCAAAATTAGCCGCCCATACACGAAAAATAGATAACTGATTCCTCCCCAAGTGATTACCCCGAGCACTGTCCAGCCTAGGCAAACTTGCCATCGCTTAATCCGACTGAATAAGTACCTTACTACCGTAACCCCTAAGAAGATCAACACTCCTCTGTGGATAGGATTGGGAATTGCTTGGACAATGGCACGACCTTCGAGTAGTGTTGCGATCGCATTAGCATTGATTTCCACCCCAGCCATTCTGTCGGACACAGGAGTCCGATGAAAATCTGGTAATGAGCTAGCAGTTGGTCCAATTAACACAATCTTGTCTTGGAAAGACTTACCATCTTCTAGGCGAGTGTGCCAGCGATTATCGTCTAAGACATACCAGAAGGGAATAGATGGAAATACATCCGAACCGTAGAAGAAAATATTCTCTGCTTTGGGTTTCGTCCTCAGTCCTGAGTCTTGAGCAGCTGCCTTCGCGTAGCGTGGCCTTTTGGCCAAGGTAGCCTCGTTAAAGGAAGGTACTTTAAAAATCAGCTGATTAGATGTTTCTGCCAATTCTGGATTATTCTTAGCCCAAACTTTGGGATACTGATTGGCTAGACGATAGATTCTGCCATCCGGCTCAACAGGATAATTAATCGAACCTACAGATAGCTGGGGTGTCTCAAACAAAGAATTTGGCTTAACTAGCTTGATAGTCTCACCTTCAACAGTTTCGTAAGTCTCATACATAGCGGCCAGAGTAACCTTTTCGCCATAGTTTTTTAGCACCTCTCTCAACCGTTGATCATCTGCCTCACCGTAACTACTGGGACTATCTAACACAAGACTAACCGCGACAGACCTAGCTCCGGCAGCCATCAGCCGCTCAATCGCTGTAGCATAAGCAGCTCGTTTCCAAGGCCAGCTTTTGATAAGTTCTAAATCAGTTAGTGCTTGAGACTGATCATTAGAATAGGATTGATTTAAATTCAGAGACTCCTCATCAATTGCCAAAATCACTATATTGTCTGGGGGAGTCACCGGAGCCCTAAGTTGGAAAAACCAAGCTTGGGTTTGTCTTTCCATCCGTTGCACTCCCTCCCAATCACGAGCCGTTGAAATTGCTCCGAATAGGGGAAAAAAAACAGCTAGTATAAAACCTAATCTAGCTGGATTTAACCGAGTGTTATGCTGTGATGATGTATCTTTATTTGTAGAAATATCTGTATACTGAGTTGGTGTATGGGAAGGAATAATCTTCCCGAACCACCCCCTAGGATTAATAAACATTTTGAGTATTTTACTCGTTTATTATCTATAGTATCGAAGCAAATTTATTAGCTGCATAAAGATTATTAAAGCCTGTTTGAAAATTTGCTTAAGGAGTATATAGCAATTCTCATAGCTATGAGGTACAAAATTTCGGGATTTTAGGGAACAGCGGATCACCGGAACAGGGAACAGGAACCAACCCCTAACCCCTCCCAGGAGGGGAATAGGTAATAGGGAATAGGGATGCGCTGCATCAAGACAGGGAATCAACGTCAAAGAAT
>NZ_JAAHGN010000866.1:0-3335 GCF_010672485.1 Moorena sp. SIO2C4
GCGCGAACAGTAGCGTGCGCTATGGGCTTCAGGTTCTCCTCCACCTGCTGTTACGTCCTCTGATGGAATAAACTCCTCTCCTTTACGACTATTCAGATAACTTGCCATTGCCACAATGTTATCCATTACTGATTCAACTTCACTTTTACTTTCTAGTGGCTCTGTGACCCATTCTAAGTTAGAGCCTCCTGAAGGACTTGCATCAGCAGTTAGATCAAATTTATCACCTCGAATAAAAGCTGTTGCTTTGGGAACATTCTGACCGAGTAATGGAGGCTCACTAAGTTGTTTATTTACATACATGCTAAAAACCATTGCCTGGTAGTCCTGACTGTCCTCATTTACTCTGGTCATTAGTGCTTGACCGGCATTAGTTAGAGTAGATTGACTATCGTCAGTAAACCATAGGTCTAAACGACCTTGTTGATCCAATCCCTTTTCGTGGTTAGTAAGCTCAACTATTTTTATGGAAGGTTGTTCAGCCATTACTTTAGCCACTTTAATATTGATCGCTAAATCCCGTTGAGTCTTAGCACGTTGAAAGTCTTGCTGGGCTTGTTGCCAGTTACTTACATTTCGCACATTCCACTGTGCTTCAAATTCATATCCCACTCGACGCTGTACAACATCTACGGGAGCACTTTCATTAGTACTAATTTTATCGTTATGGTCAAATTCACTCCCATTATGCTGGTTTAATTGGCGTTGCACAGAGGCTCTATTCTGCTGCACCACATGGGTCAATTCATGGGCAATCAATTCCTGCCCTCCTCGACTCCCAGGGTTGTATTCCCCCTGCCGAAAGAAGATATCTTTACCTGTAGTAAAAGCACGAGCCTGAATAGATTGATTCAACTGGTCAGATTGGGCATCACTGTGAACCCTCACCCCACTAAAATCTGCCCCAAACGACTGTTCCATTGGTTTCCGGATACTTTCGGCGATGGGCATCCCCGACCCCTTTGCCTGTTGGATTGAGCTTTCCAACTCTGGGGTAGCTGCCATCCCACCTTCAACAGACATTAGCTGCACCATTGGCTTCCTCATCAGTTCATCTTGCTGACCTTGAGCTTGAATTGAGTCTGGTTGAGTGCTGTGACTAGTAACTGGTGTGTTGATCCGATCCACTACTTCCGATGCTACTCGGTCAGCTTCAAGCTCATACTTGTCCCCAGCTTGACCAATAGTCAGCTTCGCCTGCACTGGATTGCCCTGCTGCCAATGGCCCATTAACTCATGGGAAAGTCCCCTAAACATTGGCATTCGCTGAATTGGTTGCCCACTAACAGGGGAGACACTACTCAGCAGAGGATCTTGGGAACGATGAACTTCTCCAGATTTGTATTGCTGGGATTTAATTAGATTACCCAGTGCTCGGTTGCCGATTATCCCTTGCAGTTCCTCGATTGGGTGGTATGTTGGCTTTCTACTTCCTAATACTTGAGACTGATCTCGAGTTAGAGTCTTTCTGGTTTGGCTTTGTCGTAGATTACCCATGAGCTTGACTAAATCTTAAATAGTTTGCGAAATTAACAACCAATCATATTACCGAGTAGGTTATCGGTGTAGGGGAGTGAAACTGTCAGTCTGGATTGGGAATATCCCCATCCACTTCAACTATTGGGCTTTTTTTATGATGATCTGTTCCAATTCTGCTAAGAAACTCTCGATGGCAGTAATTGTTGATTGTGCCATCCTTTCAACTAGACCTCTCTGAGCATTGGTTATCCTTCGTGGTCTTCCTTGATTAAAATTTGGGAGCAAGTCATTTAAAACTTTTATAATCTCAGCATTTCCAGAGTTATTAACCTGTTGTTGATAAATTTGCTGAACTCCATACCAATCTAAACCTAGACCCATTCCGACTTGAGTTATCCAGCCTCTTGGGTGGGCATGAGACTGTGCCGATGTCAAAACCTTTCTCAAAGCAGATCGGAGTATATTTGGAGGAATATTCCTTCTTAAAATCAACTGCTTCTCGCGAGGGTTGTAGTTTGGTAGGGGTCTTGCTTTGAGGCGCTCGCCTCCACCTGCTGTTGATGTAGCTATTGCCGCCTTGGGCTTGAAGAAGGCATATTCCTTGAGATCTCCTCGGAGGCCGCCGAGTACATTTTTCATAAGCTCCCTTCCTTCCCCACCTTTGATACCGAACAATCGATTTTTGAGTCCGCTGTTACGGTCTGTTGGATCATTTAAGAGTGCTTCATACTTTATAAGTGTATTAGGTTCAGGAAAATATGGTGCCCTGGGATCTACTTTTGAAATAATCCGACGAACCTTCATATCAATTTTATTAGCCAGTACACTCAAATCGTCATCAGCAGGCAAATCTCCACCCTGAGCCCCTTGACGCAGCTCGTACCCACCGCTGGCAAGATAGGGGAGTTGTCTTCCTTTAGTCTGATGACGTGTAAGGAGTTGGTCGTACTTGGAAAATAAACCCATGGGTTGATAATGACCGTGTCGAGATTGCTCCTCTGGAACTTTGAGACTAAGCGCGTCTGCATCCCCAATATGAATATAAATGTTTGGTATGTTAAATCGATTTTTTAGGTCATCGACACATTTTCGAGTGTATTGGCTTTTAGTTATTTCATCCCTAAATACCCCATAAGGGAGATACTCGGCTTGTGTTAATGGGCGTTCTGCTTCTTGCTGATCGGCAGCAGCAAGTGTCCGGAAGTCTGCTTCTATCTTATGTGAATTAGCCTGTATCCCTGTAGAGTTGTCCAACCAAAACGGTTCCCATGTAAATCCAAAAACAATCCCTGGATAGTTAAAATTGCCTGTATTATCGATCACATTTCTGATTTCATCCTCACTTCTAGCCCTCATTAAGCTTTTGTATTTATTCACCCCAACTACTAGCCTAAATCGATAAGACATCTCTGTTTTATCTTCAAACCCCTCCTCATACTTAGTAGCGATTGCGTTTGGAGTTGTACCTCCCGGATAGGTAGGAACATTTGCCACATAGCCGTAATTAAACTGGGGATATGGTTGATTGGGTCGATGACCAACTAACTTTTGATGTACATAGGAAGTCCGAGGAGGATTTTGTCTGTGATCTTTAACAGTTTTTAGTTCGTATCTATTTTGGAACTCCATCAAAGACATACACTGGATCCTAGCTACAGGAGCTGCGCTGACCCTAACCGATTGATTAGTCACAACTTTGCCACCTCCTTGCTGAATCACATGAGTCAACTCATGGGCAATCAATTCCTGCCCTCCTCGACTCCCAGGGTTGTATTCCCCCTGCCGAAAGAAGATATCTTTACCTGTAGTAAAAGCACGAGCCTGAATAGATTGATTCAACTGGTCAGATTGGGCAT
>NZ_JAAHGN010000867.1:0-3334 GCF_010672485.1 Moorena sp. SIO2C4
TGACCGTGAATCATCTGAGCGTCAGTAGCTGATATCCCACTCCCCCAATACATCATAGAAGTACTCAAATTTTGCCATAGGCTCACTGCTGTAGCCATAAATAGGATAATCAAAGGCAATCCCAACTTGGAGTTAAACACAAAGCGATCGCGTTTTACCCCTTTGGGTGTTACCTTAAATCCTTTGCCAAAAGGATTGAGCATAACTTTTATCACTGTCAAGCTCAGAGGAATACACCAAGGCAATGAGTAAATATCCGAGAACAACCCTGACCGGGAACGGAGGTTTAACCAGGAAAAAACCGTGAGCTGTATCAGATAATAAGGTAGCAAGAAATACAACAATTCAGCAGCCGTTGCTTGTAAGGGAATCACCCCTAGAAAGGAATAAGCTAGAGGCATTAACAGGAATCCGAAGCGAGATAAACCGGTAAACCAATGTAGTAATCCGTCTAAATGCGCCAGTCTTTGGATCGGTTTTAACCCCGGAATAGTTAGAGGGTTGGCATCAATAAAAAATGCCTGTAATGTTCCTTGAGCCCACCGCAATCGTTGAGCTACATGGGCAGCAATATTTTCTGCAGCTAAACCAGCACTAAGTTTTTCATCTAAATAAATAACCTGGTAACCCATTGCTGCTATCCGAATACCAGTAAAGTAATCTTCAGTCAAAGAATCGGTTACAAAACCACCAGCCGCTTCTATAATATCACGTTTCACAACAAAGGAAGTTCCAGCACAAACCACACCGCCAGCACCATCCCTGATGGGCTGAAGTTGACGATAAAATACCTCTTCTTCTGGTAGTAGCACATCTTCTAAACCTAAATTGTAGGCAATCGGGTCAGGGTTATAAAAGCTTTGAGGAGTTTGGACTAATCCCACATTACTTTTTTTAAAAAAGCCTACGGTGCGAGTAATAAAATTTTTATTTGGTACAAAATCCGCATCGAAGAATACAATCAAATCCCCTGAGGTTTTTGGAATAGCATGGTTTAAGTTTCCTGCTTTGGCATAGGAATTATCTGGACGAGTGATATAGTTACACCCCAATTCAGCAGCTAGCTCTTTAACATGTTGACGTTTAGTATCATCTAGTAAATAAACCTTTTTGTTGTCATAATCTATGCCTTGACAACCCATAATTGTTCGCTTTAAAATAAAACAGGGTTCATTATAGGTTGGGATAAAGATATCTACAGAAGGATTAAACCTTCCTGAAATAACATCTAATGATAACTGGGAAGCCTGAGCGCTACGGTTTTTGACCCTTAACATTAAAAATAGCTGGATAATACTGCTGGTTAGCAACAACATTTCCAGGAAAAATAATCCTAGGCTAAAGAAACCATTAAGGGGATCCACTAAATTCAGGGTAGAGAAGATTCGCCAGAGCAGATATCGTGCCAATAGTGCTAGCAAAATCCCCACCACTAGATTTCTAGACCAAGTGCGAGGACGGGGAGAGATTTTCGTGACCCCCAGGACAACAACCATTAAAATAATCGTTGGTAGCAATAAGTAGTGCTGCTGAGTCACCATTGGTGCTTCCAGCCACATCGGTGGGTTTCTTTGCCAGACATGCAGATGAGCAAATAGCTGTGTAATCTGCCCCTGACCAGTCAACCAAGCTAAAGCGATCGCACTAAAACTAGTAACTAGAATCAGCATCACGACCGTTGCGGCTCGTAACCTAAAAACTTGTTTGTTAGAAGAACACCTAGAGTTTGGGTAGCTCACTTTGGGAACTGTCATGTCTAAAAACAGGTATAGCGCTGTGGGCAGGGAATAGGGAATAGGACATTAAAAAGTGTGGTATTATAAAGGTTATAGCAATTATTTGCCCCTTGAATTTTACAACACTATTACAGCCATTACTGTCTCATAACTTGTTATTTTAAACTCAACCAAACTAATAAAATAGTATGTGACTAATCTAGATGATATTGATAATAGATTAATAGAACCTGAGCCAAATATTAAAATTTACTTAACTTACCAATTTTGGGATATATTAATGGATAAAATTTTTAATGAGCTAGAGTTTAGAATTACTCAGTAAATTTCTTAACCAAAACTCAGACTACTGCCACCGAAGACTAGACATAATAGCAAATAGAGTAATGTTTCCACGAGATAGATAATCTGATGAAACTTCACTATTTAGCGATCTTTGGTGCCTAAGCATTCAGCCGTCAGCCGTCAGCCGTCAGCTAAAGGCTCACGCTACTTGAGGTGCTTTTTGGCAAAGGCTTTGGCCTTGGCCTTTCGGCCACGCGTGCGCGTTTGGCCACGCTGTGCGAACGACCCTGGGACTTCACTCAGCATTATTCCAATGCTTACTTGTTGTCTTGATCCCAAGCGCGAGTGGGGGAAACCATGGCAGACCGCGAGTGGGGGGAACCCCCTTTGGCGGCACTGCCTCCCCAAGACCGTAATGGTGCGCTTACAGTCGTCGAATTAAATTCGCCACGGGTCGCACCTCTGCATCGCTTATTCAAAAGCTGAGAGCTGATAGCTGATAGCTGATAGCTGAATACTTACTTTGGTGCTACTGCCTTTTTAAGCGTAGGTTGTGTAGCAGGAGTACCTGGGAATCAGAGTACTGTTCAGGAAAAACCATCCACCTCTACATCTACGACAACCAAGATTGATGTGTCCAGTGCTCCAGCTGCTAAACCAACTGCAACACTGGCACAGGCAACAAGTAGATCAGGAAATTTTGTAACAGCAGCCCATTCTACTCAAGGCATGGTAAGTTTAGTCACAGACAATGGACAACGTTACCTAAAGTTTGACGAAACCTTTAAAACCGATAACGGACCTGATTTAATGGTGCTGTTGCACCGCCAAACTGTCCCCAAATCCTACAGTAAGGAAAATTATCTACTGGGGAGGTTGAGAGAAAAGAATACCCCGTCCTCTTAGGTCGGGGATGAATTTTCGACAATGTTAATATAGGAGATAAGGATCTCAAAAAACTGGGTATTGACCCTACTCAGCTACCGACCGTGCGGGGGAAAGTTACGCCAATGGAGATAACAGCCAATTAGGTTGTGCAAAGGATACCCCATTCCTGCGACGGATGGGGAAGTTCAAGAAAGTCTTGGTCGTCTTCAGCAGGTCAGTGGCACTCAACGGTACCGTATCCCTGCTGATCTTAATCCAGAGGACTTTAGCTCTGTAGTCATATGGTGCCGTAAATTCAACGTCACCTTGGCCTTTCGGCCACGCTACGCGAATGGCTACGCCACCCTTAGTAATTAGTAGCACTAATTAGTAGCAATTAACGCAAGTTCCTAAGGACTAATGACTAAACAGCCTATAGTATAGGC
>NZ_JAAHGN010000868.1:0-3330 GCF_010672485.1 Moorena sp. SIO2C4
TAGCCGCCACCGCTGTATGTATTCGCTGTGGTAAGGCATCAAAGGCTTGACGCAGTACCCCATCTTTGCGATAGCGCACCCGCAACTGCTCCTCTTGGGGTTCGATGTGAATGTCAGAAACCCCTTCTTGTAAAGCCTTAGCCAGGATTTTGTTAACCAAGTTGATGATCGGAGCCCCACCTGCCTCATTCAAAGAAGAATCTAGGTCTGCTTCCGCTTCCTCTGGGGCATCCTGTAAAGTATCGAATGAGCCTAAATTCTCTAAATCCTCCTTTACATCTACGGATTTTTGTTGATCTAGTTGCTTTTGCCGTGCCAACTGATCGTCAAGATACTGACTAATGATTTGCTGATAGTCTTCCTTAGTGATGACCATCCGTTGCAACTTGATTCCCTGAGGTCGTAGAATCCGATTCAAATCATCCTGGGCTTCTAGATCATCAGGAGAAACCATTGCCACCAAAACCGATGGCGGCTCAGTTTCATGCTTAGATATGGGGAGCAGGTGATAGCGACGGCAAATATCAATGGGAATCAGGGTTTCGATCAAGCCACCGACTTGCTGAGTGGAAATATCACTAATTTCCGGATCTAGAGACTCAACACCAAAAAGAACTTTTAGTTCAAACAACTGCTGCTTCTTGTATTGACGGATCAAGTCCGGTGGTAACTGACGTCCGGTCATTGCTTCGACGACTTCCGTCAGTGGTCTTCCGGACTTGCGAGTTTCCAGCATTGCTTGCTGCATCTGGTCAGCATTAACGTAACCAGCCTGAATCAGTTTATTGCCAAATGGAGAAAAATCGTTACGGACTACTAGGGCGCGTCGTTGAGATGAGGAGTAAGTCATGACGGAATAGGAGCTCTCCTTACTTTACACAGTATTCCCAAAAGCCTTATGTTAACTAACATAGGAGTGGCTGCCACTCTGGTTATTTTTACCTTTTAGTTAGATTGACGGACTAGAATAATTTGTCGCAGTTAAATATTGCATTATACATCATAATAAAAACTCAGTCAAGTCATTGGCTGTATAATTATTATCAACCCCTAATCCATCAAGGTGGTTCACAATCTCAGATGCTAGATTTTGATTAATGACTGATTTAGCCACAACATTCAACTATGCAACAAGACCAGCCAAAGTATGCAACAAGACCAGCCAACGGAAGTAGCGCCATCAAGGACAGTGGTAAGGGTACAGGCCATAAGGATCTGATCGGCTACACTTCCAACAGCAGCATTCTTGCTGACGGAGGTGTGGAAGACCACACAGTTGAGGTAAGTTTACGGTCGGAGTAACTCTCAATCAGGTTAGAAACCAATGCTATAGTCGTTAGACTGAACGTGGTTAGTTTACAAAATTTGCTGGAAAATTGGTTGGCTAGTAAGAAATTATAGATAAACTAGCACTTTATTGAATTGGGATGAGTGGAGCATGATTGACGAAGCAAAACAGTCAGATAACACTTCGCAGCAGACAAACGAAGAGTCCACCACGGTACTCGAAGACAATCATGAGGCGGAAGCGGTAGCCGTAGCATCTGACTCAGATGTCAACCCTGAAGCAGCACAACCAACTGAATCCCCTGCTGCTGAAGCATCTGAGTCAGGGCTCAACGACCAAGAAGCCCAGACCGATGTAGCTGCAACAGCTACTACCGATGAATCACCTACCGAGGACGATGCCAAGATTCTAGAAACAATCAAGCAGGAAAATCAAGCCCTGAAAGCTCAACTAGAAGAGCGAACTCAGCAATGTGACTCCTTTAAATCTCAATACATCCGGATTGCGGCAGATTTTGAGAACTTCCGCAAACGGTCAACTAAAGAGAAAGAAGACTTGGAACATCAAGTTAAAGGAAACACGATCACTGAGTTATTGTCAGTAGTAGATAATTTTGAACGGGCGCGTACCCAAATTAAGCCTCAAAATGATGGGGAAATGTCGATTCACAAAAGCTATCAAGGTGTTTATAAACAGCTGGTAGACAGTCTCAAGCGCCTTGGGGTTGCTGCGATGCGACCAGAAGGGCAAGAGTTTGACCCCAATCTCCACGAAGCGGTGATGCGAGAACCAACGGATGACTATCCAGAAGGAGTGGTCATAGAACAGCTAATGCGGGGTTATTTACTTGGGGAGCGGGTGCTGCGTCACGCTATGGTGAAAGTAGCTGCTGCGGCAGAACCACAGGAAACCTCGGAAGGTCAGAAGTCTGCTGAGGCGGAAAATTAGCTGCCATTGATTGGTTAACCTTCCTTTGGTGTCAGCCTCTGATCATCCTACCAAAAGGGATGTAGCACCAAGGGAAGTTCTATTATTTTGAGCAACTCAACAAAAAATCAAACTAAAATAACTTTACTAACCGTTAAGCTGCAACCCTATGGGAAAAGTTATTGGCATCGACCTAGGCACAACCAATAGTTGTGTTGCTGTCTTAGAAGGAGGTAAACCCATAGTCATTTCCAGCTCGGAAGGTGGGCGAACCACACCGAGTATTGTGGGATTTGGCAAGTCAGGGGAGCACCTAGTGGGTCAACTGGCCAAGCGTCAAGCAGTGACCAATGCGGAAAACAGTGTCTACAGTATCAAGCGCTTTATCGGACGTCGTTGGGATGAAACCGCTACAGAGCGTTCCCGTGTTCCCTATACCTGTGTTAAGGGTCGTGATGAGACGGTAGATGTAAAGATTCGGCATCGCGAGTACACCCCTCAGGAAATATCGGCCATGATCTTACAAAAGCTCAAGGCTGATGCTGAAACCTTTCTTGGGGAACCAGTGACTCAATCCGTGATCACAGTTCCGGCCTACTTTACCGATGCGCAACGACAAGCCACCAAGGATGGGGGTACCATTGCTGGATTGGAAGTGTTGCGCATTATAAATGAACCCACTGCTGCTGCTCTTGCCTATGGCTTAGATAAGTTGGATCAAGACCAAGTTATATTGGTGTTTGACTTGGGGGGTGGTACCTTTGATGTATCAGTTCTGCAACTGGGTAATGGGGTCTTTGAAGTAAAGGCAACGTCTGGTAACAATCACTTGGGGGGAGATGACTTCGATAACGTGATTGTCCGCTGGATGGTGGAAAACTTTAAAGCCAAAGAGGGCATCAATCTCACCCAAGACAAAATGGCTCTTCAGCGTTTGCGAGAGGCGGCGGAAAAGGCAAAAATTGAACTGTCTAGCATGGTAGCCACCCCCATCAACTTGCCCTTCATTACTGCTGATGAAACAGGACCAAAACACTTAGAGATGGAGTTGTCCCGGGCTAAGTTTGAAGAACTATCCAGGGACTTGATTAACGCAACTATAGAACCGGTAAAGA
>NZ_JAAHGN010000869.1:0-3329 GCF_010672485.1 Moorena sp. SIO2C4
TAGGGTAAACCAGGATTGACTGAGCAATATCCCTGGCTAGTGGCTCTTACCTTTGGACTGCTCCACGGCTTTGGCTTTGCCGGAGCCTTGGCAGAGGTGGGATTACCCCCCCAAGACATTCCACCAGCTCTGTTGTTTTTCAATGTTGGGGTGGAATTAGGACAACTGGCCTTTGTGCTAGTAGTGGTTGCGGTGATGGAGAGCCTGAAACGGTTTGGTTCAGAGAACTATCCGCGCTGGCTGGGTTGGGTGCCCACCTATAGTATTGGCATTCTGGCATCGTTCTGGTGTTTCCAGCGAGTGGCAGCTTTTTGGGGGTGAGTTGATCACTTAGCGATCGCAAAAACCAGAAATCTTACCCAAAACGCTCTCTCAGAAAATATCCTGGCATCTCACAATTACAAAGTTAGCAATGTCAACAATGTATTGACTGAGTGTAAGTCCAGCATTTCCCTCGTTTCAACAGAAACTATTTACCAAACCCTATCTAATTTAAGGAGTAATATCCGATGAAATTGAAGCCTTTACCCCTGAGGATTCGACCCTTGTGGTTGCGAGTACTCACTGTAGGAGTTCTCAGTCTACTGCTAACGATGGGACAAATACCTATAGCTTCAGCAGAAATTGCACCGCTCCCAGTGGAACGAAAAGCCCTATTCGGGGACCTGCACGTTCACACCAACTACTCCCTCGATAGCTATTTTGGAGCCAACCCCAATGGTCCAGAAGAAGCCTACCGCTTTGCCCGAGGGGAGGCGGTTACGATGGCTTCAGGACAATCTCATAAGTTGAAAACTGCCCTGGATTTCACTGCCTTAACTGATCATGCAGAGTTTTTAGGAGAAATAGCCATCTGTACGATGGATGAAAATTCCCCTTACTATAACTCCGAAAATTGTCAGCTAGTAAGGGATGCACAAGACGATATAGACGCTGCTGGGGAGGCATTTCAAAGATTTATAATGGGTAAAGAGGATCTTGGGGTTTGTGGTGATAATAACGAACTTTGCGAGGAATATACCCCTCTCGTTTGGGACAAGATCCAAGATGCGGCGACACAGTTCAACGAGCCAGGGGTATTCACCACCTTCAACGCCTATGAATGGACTTCTCCTGGCAATGTGCCACGAGGAATTGCGGGGGCAGGTATTCACCGTAATATCATTTTTAGTAATGATACCGTTCCTGAGACTGTGTTTTCGGGTTCGGATGTTTCCGACCCATTGAAGTCTTCTCCCAACCCAGAGCATCTGTGGGCTTGGTTGGATACTAACTGTACCGGAGAGTGTGAGGTGATCGTCATTCCCCACAACGCTAACTTGTCTGAGGGAACTGCTTTTAACCCAACCTACTACGACAACGTTACCCCCATAGATGATGTTCGCGCCAGCACTCAACAACGACTAGAG
This sequence comes from Moorena sp. SIO2C4, assembly GCF_010672485.1. Lineage (NCBI taxonomy): Bacteria > Bacillati > Cyanobacteriota > Cyanophyceae > Coleofasciculales > Coleofasciculaceae > Moorena > Moorena sp. SIO2C4. The sequence continues at coordinate 1,410 of NZ_JAAHGN010000869.1, forward strand.
CGACTGGTAGAAGTGATGCAAACCAAAGGGGAGTCCGAGTGCAAAACGGGTTTAGGCAATGTGGATGAACTGTGTAACTTTGAAAAACTCGATACCCGTTCCGTTCGGACGGGTCCTTCCTTTCTGATCGAAGGGGCTGCCGTCCAATCCCTAACCACTGCCCCCATCTGTGATGAACTTTTTGAACCAGAGGGTTGTATTAACAAATATAGCTACATCCGAGAAGGACTCAAAGAAGGTGTCAAACAAGAGGCTAAAATTGGTGTCAACCCCTTTAAGTACGGTTTTGTGGGCGCGACCGATACCCACAGTGGGGTTCCGTCAAGTGGGGAAGAAGATAATTACCAGGGTAATCATGGTATGGCTGACGATACTCCTCAATACCGATTGGGGATTGAACAAAGTCCCATTAGTGGTGAACTCGATAACCTTTTGAATAATCCTGGTGGGTTAACAGGAGTTTGGGCTGAAGAAAACACCCGCGACAGTATCTTTGATGCCTTCCAGCGACGGGAAACCTTTGCCACCAGCGGTCCTCGTATTCAAGTACGACTCTTTGGCGGCTACGAGTTCCCAGAAGATCTCAATCTTCGAGATGATGCCATCGAGATTGCTTATGGCACTGGCGTTCCCATGGGCAGCGATTTCCCAATCCTTCCCACTGCTGAGGCAGACCCTGAGTTGTTTGTTTGGGCGATTAAAGATCCTTTGAGTGCTCCCATAGACCGCATCCAAATCATTAAGGGTTGGCTCGGTGATGATGGGGAAACCCATGAAAAGGTCTATGATGTTGCCTGTTCCGATGACAAACAGCTAAATGAGAATGGCTCATGTCCTGGAAATAAGGCCATACCGAATATTTTTACCTGTAGTTATCCCGAGAATGTGGGAGACTCAGAACTCAGTACTGTTTGGCGTGATCCTGAATTTGACCCCAATCAACACGCATTTTACTACGCACGGGTGATCGAAAATTTCACCTGTCGCTGGAGTAGCCATGATGCGCTCGCCGTTGACAAATCTATCTTCGCCTCTGGTGCTAAACCCTTTATTCGGGAACGGGCCTGGTCTTCCCCGATCTGGTATTCTCCAGCTATCGAACCTCTGCCTGCCCAACCTGTTGAAAATATGAGCCAGGAAGAATTTTGGAATCGAATCATTCAGGAAATTGAGAAACATTATTCAACCAAATGATGAAGTAAATCTATGATCCTGGCATCCCACCATGGCTTGGTAGTTTCAAAACCTATTGACTGAGTGTAAGTCCAGCAACCAAGCGATCGCTTTATAACTATTAGAAGTGATCGCAGTTACATAGGGTGGGTTAGATGGCCCAAATCTCTTGCCATCAGCCGAACGCTGCCAATCCATCCTAACGCACCATGCTGTTTGAGCCATTGGCTCAAACAGCATGATTCAATCAAAGACAATTCCAAAAGGAGTTCATGAATATGAATCGAATAGTTTCACGTTTGCAAATCCGCAAACTATTTATAATAGGCTTGTGTATTTGCTTTCTAATCGGGAACATGCTATTTGTTTCCAACAGCGCTCTGGCAGTTTCGTTGTTGCCACCTGGAGAATACGATCTTCCAGATTTCAACCGACCTGTACCCCTTCCGGGAGAAATACCCTACTCCCCTTATGCAGGGCGACCGGATGAGTATCAGCCGAGCCATCCCCAGCAGGTATTCTGGGGGGACACCCACCTCCATACCATCTATTCCTTTGATGCGGGTGCGGCTGGAACTACGCTAACCCCGGAAAATTCCTACCGATTTGCCCGAGGAGAGGAAGTGACAACCGATGGTGGGCAACCAGTCCAGTTGTCTCGTCCCTTAGATTTCTTGGTGGTAACCGATCACACCGACCAGTTGGGCTCCTTCCAACAGTTTGTCGATTACCCCCCACAAGATTGCG
>NZ_JAAHGN010000087.1:0-12353 GCF_010672485.1 Moorena sp. SIO2C4
TTAAAAGTTTGTTTAGTTCTCATCCTGAGGCCGAGGCAATCCTTGCTTGTGCAGATGGTGTACCGACTGGATTCGCTCTTTACTTCTTCAATTTCTCTATTTATTTGATGAAACCCGGTCTATTTTTAGAAGCTCTGTTTGTTTTACCTAACTATCGTCGTCAGGGTGTAGGAAGTCAAATTTTTGGCTATTTGGCAAAGATGGCACTTGATAAAGGATGTGGGCGAGTTGAGTGGAGTGTGCTCAATTGTAATGAAAGTGCGATCGCATTCTACAAACAGCAAGGTGCAACCTTTCTCAACGACTGGCGGACTTGTCGCCTTGCTGGTGATGCCTTAGCGGCATTCTCTTCAACTTAAATAGAGTTTTTTCAAGTTTTAATATTTTTCCATTTGACAGTTAATTAAACCTACCTACTGAGGGCAATTAATATGCTATCCCTTCCTCACGAATTTTACTTTTCCGAAGAAATCTTTGCCTTAGAAAAGAAGCGTTGTCAATTTAAGGATATTTTTCTAGGACACAGTAGCTTTGTCAACGAATCTCAGAACTATTTTGTGTTGCCACACACTAAGGACACAAAGGTTCTCATCCATGATGGAGAGAACATTCAGGTTCTGCCAAACATTTGTAAACATCGTTATGCAACCATGCTCAAAGACAAGGGACATTGTCGCAGCATTGTCTGTCCAGTGCATTCCTGGTCATATGATCTCAATGGGAAGATGTTGAGTTCGGCTAATATAGAATGCGATCATGCCCTACACTCTCTAGAAAAGGAATCCATCGATATTTATGATGGTTTTGTGTTTCCTAAAAACGATTCTGCCTTGAAAGGTGCTCTAGAAACTTCTAAAACATTTACAAATATTAACTTCGAGAAGCTAAGTTTATATGCCCATGATTGCTTCTTCGTTAAGGTAAATTGGAAAAGCTATATGGATACCTTTCTAGATAATTACCACTTAGAAGCATGTCATCCTAATTTTAAAACCTTTCTAGATTCAAGATATATTGAATCGATTTTCCGAGATGATTTTAGTGTTCAAGCGATACATCTTAGAGAAAAAATCCAAATAAAAACCTCTGCTCTGGGAGACTATATAGATTGCTATAACAAATATGTTGGTAAATTCCCAGAAGACTATGGTGCTGTCTGGCTTTGTATTTATCCTAATATTATTATTGAAATTTCTCAGTGCTTTGCCCTAGTTGCCGTTGTTATACCAGAAAGCATCGACACATGCTCAATTCACGAATATCGTCTGGTAGAAGAGCAGTTTTCTCAACATCAAGACTTTCTAAATGCATTTGACCAGTATATGTATGAAATAGAATATGAAGACCATGATCTGATGACCAAGATCCATCAGGGAAGGAAAGCACTTTACCAACAAGGTCAGCAACACTGTGGTCCTTATCATCCTACTAAAGAAGCAGGTCAAAAGCAGTTTCATGATTACATCCGTAGGATGATTCCTGTAAGCATAGATGGAAATATATTAGGCGATTTGGGAGCATCTAAAAAGACTGTCTCTCCCAGAATGGATGTGGTAAACCCGTCGTTAAAATCAGATACAATTTATTTGTCTTCGCAGAAGTTGTTGGGGAAAGGATAAAGGAACGCTATTATAGCGGATATCAATCCAATACTCATATTCCACAACAACTGATGGAAATCTGATTCAAAAATCTCAATCTCTAAAATAACAGTAGAAAATGGACTCTCAAATGATTGCATCGAAATTTGACACAGATGTACGGAAAACTAATCCCTTAACTCAAGCACAACTCACTCAATATCACGAAGATGGATATCTTATTGTCCCTGGGTTATTTGATTTGGAGGAGGTTAGCTTAATCCGGGAAGTTTGCGATAAGGATCCCAATCTTTCTAATGCACTCAGAACTGTCATCAACCAAAAGGGTGAACCTTGGCGTGCTGCTGTTTGGAATGGTTTAAACGATAGTCTGGTTAGCGTAATGACTCGACTAGCTCGGATTGTCGATACTGCAGAACTTATCTTAGGCGAGGAGTGCTATCATTGGCACTCAAAAATTGTTCAAAAATCGCCCTATGATGATACCGTTATTGACTGGCATCAAGGTTACACCTATTGGTATGGTGACGGCTGTCTTTTCCCCAACATTTTAACTTGTACAGTAGCTATCACTGAGAATACTAAAGCCCATGGTTGCTTGCAAGTTATCAAAAAGTCGCACTTAATGGGTCGTATTAACCCTGTGTTGCGAGGTAATGGAGATGTATGCGATCCTCAGCGGATGGAAAAGATCATAGAAAGGCTAGAAATTGTCGATTGCGAAATGGCACCTGGTGATGCTGTATTTTTCCATGCGAACACGATACATGGTTCTCAAGGAAATAAAACAGGTGATACTCGTATCCTCATGCATTGCCACTATAACGCTGTCTCCAACCAACCTGTTGAAGAAAAATCTCAAGAATCCCACCCCTACATCCCCCTAGAGAAACTTCCTGATTCTGCGATTAAGGATGGGCTTTACAAATCGGGATTTGAGGATCAGACTGGTAATTGGAATTGGTATACATCTGACTTTGGAGCTAACTCACAATAAGTTCTTCTTGTACTGGAGTTATAGCAATAGACACTTTTAAACATCTATTTAACATAGTACAGTTATGGCAAAAGTTTTGATTATTGGTGCAGGTGGAGTGGGTAATGTCGTCACTCAAAAATGCGCCCAGTTGAAAGATGTTTTCTCGGAAATTCTCTTAGCAAGTCGGACTAAAGAAAAATGCGATCGCATTGCTGCTACTATTACCCATCCATCTCTGCAAACAGCACAAGTTGATGCAGACAAAGTCGCTGAAATGATCGCTCTAATTAAGGATTTTCAGCCTGACATAGTTATTAACGTGGCTTTGCCATACCAAGACTTGCCAATTATGGATGCTTGTTTGGCAACAGGAGTAAATTATCTCGATACAGCTAACTACGAACCTCCTGATGAAGCCAAATTTGAGTATAAATGGCAGTGGGACTACCACGAAAGATATAAACAAGCTGGCATTATGGCTGTCCTTGGATGCGGATTCGATCCTGGAGTCACAGGAGTCTTTACCGCCTATGCCCTCAAGCACCACTTTGATGAGATTCACTATCTAGATATTGTAGATTGTAATGCAGGCGATCATGGTCATCCCTTTGCTACCAACTTTAATCCTGAGATTAACATCAGAGAGATTACTCAAAAAGGAAAATACTATGAAAACTCTAACTGGGTAGAAGTTGAACCCTTCTCAGTGCATCGCTCCATTAATTACCCTGAGATTGGAGCTAAAGAATCATACCTGTTGTATCATGAAGAGCTTGAGTCTTTAGTAAAACACATTCCCACCATTAAACGGGCTCGCTTCTGGATGACTTTTAGTGAAAGTTATCTGACACACCTGCAAGTCCTCCAGAATGTGGGATTGACTAGTATTGAACCGATTGAGTATGAAGGGCATCAAATCGTCCCCTTGCAATTCCTCAAAGCTGTTCTACCTGCACCATCTTCACTAGGTGAGAACTATGAAGGTCAAACATCTATTGGCTGCCATATTCGAGGAATAAAAGACGGAAAACCAAAAACCTACTATATCTACAATAACTGTGACCATGCAAAAGCTTATCAAGAAGTAGGGGCACAAGCTGTTGCTTATACAACAGGAGTACCTGCAATGCTTGGTGCAATGCTAGTCTTAACTGGCGAATGGCAAGGTGAGGGAGTCTTTAATGTGGAACAACTTAACCCTGATCCTTTTTTGGCAAAGTTGGGAACCTATGGTTTACCTTGGCATGAGTCAACTAACAACTCAGAAGAATTTGGGGATTAACAAGCAAGATGATTGATTATTCCCAAATCCCATCCCCCTGCTATGTGCTTGAGTCCGAAAAGCTGATTGAGAATCTTGAGTTAATTGACTCGGTTCAGAAAAAAGCAGGAATTACGATCATTCTTGCCTTGAAGGGGTTTGCGATGTTCAGTGCCTTTCCCATTGTCAAACAATACTTACAAGGTACTACTGCTAGCTCTCTGTTTGAAGCAAGGCTAGGGCGAGAAGAGTTTGGTGGAGAGCTCCACCTTTACTTGCTTGCCTACCAGGAAAAAGAATTTCCAGAACTGATTCAAGGGGCAACACATATCTCGTTTAACTCCCTAAGCCAATGGGAGCGATTTAAAGAAAAAACTCTCTTGACCCAAGTATCACCGGGTCTGCGCATTAATCCAGAGTATTCTCCGGTGGAACCGGAGATCTATAATCCCTCGTCTCCCTTATCTCGTCTAGGAATACGCGCTGAAAAATTAGGTGATAAGTTACCGGAGGGCATTGAAGGGTTACATTGCCACAACTTATGTGAAAGCGACTCACAGGCTTTAGCACGTACTTTAGAGCAGATTGAAACCCTGTTTGGGCATCACCTTCCCCAGATCAAGTGGCTTAATTTAGGGGGAGGACATCTGATCACCTCTAAAAGCTATGATATCGAACACCTAATCGAAGTTTTGACCCGTTTTAAATCCCGTTATCCTCACTTGCATATTTATCTGGAGCCTGGATCGGCAGTGGCATGGGAAACTGGGGTACTCCGAGCAACAGTTCTTGATCTGATTGAAACTTCAAACCTGATTATTGCCATGCTTGACGTCTCATTTACCGCTCATATGCCTGATTGTTTGGAGATGCCTTATAAACCTCGCATTCGAGGTGCAAGAGATCCGCAACAGAAAGAGCCTAGATACCGGATGGGGGGTCTTACCTGCCTTGCAGGAGACTTTATGGGCATGGGAGATTACTACTTTGAAACGCCTTTGCAGGTTGGTGACACAATTGTTTTTGAAGATATGATTCACTATACGATGGTGAAGACTTCTATGTTTAATGGCATCAAACATCCTGCCATCGGCATTGTGCGCTCTGATGGTACTTTTAACTTGGTTAGAGAATTTGGCTACGAAGATTATAAGAGTCGATTATCTTAGGCAAATTGCCATGGGAACTAACCAAAATCATGGGTTATACTAAATCCGCTTTTGAAAGTATCACTTATTCAAGATAAAAATCGCGCCATACGAGCTATTGCTAAGAAGATTATTAGAGATATGGAAACAGGTGGTAATGTTGATGATGATGCGATCGCCAAACAGTCAGATTAGTCGTTTAGTTCAGGTTGGCATCCGAGATGTTTGTGAGGCAGAAATGGCAATGGTAAATAGTGATAGCCGAGTTGTCATGTTTGATGATTGGCAGCTCACAGCCAATGCTTACGAAGGTTTCACTTGGACAGCTCAGTGCCATAAAATTATATCTAATTTACCTGATCAGGTATATATTAGCTTTGATATTGACGGCTTAAACCCCTCCTATTGTCCCCATACAGGCACTCCCGTACCAGGTGGCTTAGAGTTTAATGAAGCAATTTACTTGTTGCGATCGCTAGTTCAAACAGGCAAAACAATTATTGGTTTTGATTTGTGCGAGGTTGCGCCTGGTGATGTTGGAGATAAGTGGGATGGCAATGTAGGGGCTAGAGTTCTATACAAGCTTGCTTGTTTACAGGTTATGCCAATTAGTGGTTAACTCGAATCCAGAAATGTTCTAAAGTTAGGATGGCGCGTTTTAGAAACTAATGGATGAGATCTTAAGTGTTGTTGCTGATTGTATTCTCAAGGCAGAGTCTATTCTTTTCATTGTTGGAGCGGGTTTATCTGCAGACTCTGGCTTACCTACATATCGTGGTGTTGGTGGACTTTTCGAGGGGATTCTCACTCAAGAAGGTGTACCAATCGAAGAAGCAATCAGTAAAAATATGTTACAAACTCGTCCCGAAGTAACGTGGAAATATCTGTGGCAAATTGGAGCAGCCTGTCATAAAGCAAAATTCAATCGCGGTCATGAGATAATTGCACAAATCGAGTCTTGGAAACCAGGTACATGGGTATTGACGCAGAATATAGATGGGTTCGAGCGCGCAGCCGGAAGTAAAAACTTGATTCAAGTACATGGACAACTCTCCGAACTATTTTGTGTAAATTGTTCTTACAGGACAACTGCAGAAGAACTCCTAGCCGGATATAGTAAACCGATGGATTTACCACCAAAATGTCCAGCTTGCGAAGGATTAATTCGTCCGGATATTGAGTTATTTGGTGAACATCATATGAGTTCTTCGGAAGAAACTTTCAAGATCCTAGATAATGCTCCCATTGATCTCATTTTTTTGATCGGCACCTCCAGAGACTACCAATACATTACTAAACCTTTGTATAAAGCTCGTAGGTTAAATGTGCCCATAGTAGAAATAAATCCTGCTGAGACCGTACTTTCAGAAATAGCTAATTACCACATTTTATCTACTGCTGCCGATACACTAGATAAATTGTGGAATATATGCGAAAAACAACTGGTAAGCTAACTCTTTGTAGGGGTGGTAGTAAATACCACTTTGCTTATCACTTCCTGGGAGTTTCAGTGAAGTCTAATGCTTCGATAATTAGCTTTTACGTCCTTTAGAAAATCCGATAATATTTAAATTATAAATTAAACTTATGCAAGAAGAAAATTTTATAACAGTTAATGGCAACCGTTTTCACTATATGTGGTTGCGAGATAACTGTCTATGTCCAGAATGTCGCGATCCTAATTCATTTCAGAAAATCTATGACATTAGTGAAGCTCAATCTCCCCCAAAACCTGTATCTGTAGTGGAGGAGGACGATAAATTAACTATTACTTGGCAAGAACAACCGATTCACCAAAGTGTTTTTCCCATTTCTTGGTTAATGGCTCATGTTCATGAGCTGGATACTCCAGTGCAATCTTCAAGAAAGATTATTTTATGGAATAAAGCTGACTTACAAAAAGAACGAACGGTAAGACACGATTTTCACAATTGTGATTCTGATGTGTGGGTGAATCAGCTTTTTAGTTTGGGTTTTACAATACTAGAAAATATTCAATCGACAAAATAATTAGAGTCTTTGGTTTGCTCTTTGGGACCGATTTATGAAACTTACTATGGAAGATTTATACCAGTAAAGCCAATTAAGGGTACTGAAGCTGTAGATTTAGCCTATTCGTCTGTTCATCCTTTATTACCTCATACTGATTTCACTTACCTTAACATAGGGCGAGTATTACAGTTTCTTTATTGTGTAGAGAATAATGCTTCTGGTGGCGAATCAATAGTTGTAGATGGCTATCGTGTAGCTAGAGATTTTCGCCAAAATCATCCTGAATACTTTAATACCTTAGCTGAAACTCCAATACATTTTAAACAGTTTGATTTACATAGTCAATATTATTTGTGCAATATTAATCCTATCTTAAAACTCAATCAAAAAGGTGAAGTAAGCGAAATTTACTTCAGTCACAAAAACTGCAAACCCAATTTAAAATTTGATAAAGTAGAATCTTTTTATGAAGCGTATAAAACTTTTTTTAATTATTTAAAAAGCCCTGATTATCAATATTGCTCTCGCCTCAAAGCAGGAGATTGTTTGGTAGAACAGAATTTCAGGATTTTGCATGGAAGAACAGCTTATGATGCTAATTATGGCACTAGACATCTTGAGGGAGTGTTCTTGGATTGGGACTACTGTAAAGGAAGACACAATTTTAAGCAATTTCAGCATTTATATCTAGAAAAATAAATAGGGTTTACGTAACTGGCACATCTAATTCATAGGGGTATTTCTAACATGGGTTATCAAAAGGTAGTAACTGATGCCAAACATATTAAGGAACTGAGCAAACCTGATCGCTTTGTCAAGATTTCTGCCAGAGAAGATCGATGTGATCTACCATCCGCAACTTGGAACACACTCTTAAGTAATACTTATTTACAGAATTGGAAAGGAATAATTCTGAACAAAGGTGTCACCGAAATAGGAATTTATCCTATGCTTTTATGGGAACTTAAACCCCAAACCATAATTGAAATTGGTGCTCTCAATGGTGGCAGTGCTGTTTGGCTAGCAGATAACTTAGAACTTTTTGGGATTCAAGGTTCGGTTTATTCTATCGATATCGATTTATCTCTTCTAGATCAAAAAGCTAGAGATTATCGAAAAGTAAATTTTATTGAAGGAGATTGTCATAATTTGAGTGCTGTTTTACCAAAAACAATGCTCAATCAACTTCCTCATCCTTGGTTAGTTATAGAAGATGCCCATGTCAATGTTTTGGGAGTAGTGGAGTATTTTCACAATAATGGTCTAACCAGTGGAGACTATTTAATTGTAGAAGATACTAACAAATCTATCTGGGATTATGGGAGCGAGAATTGGGAGGATCAAGAAGAATATGAAAAAGGAAGGCAAAAAATGTCTAATTTAAGAAGTTGGTTGCTTGACCATGAAGATGAGTATTTGATTGATACTTACTATCAGGATATGTACGGTTACAATGGATCGAAAAATTGGAATTCCATTCTTATAAAAGTCTGATGCTGCACTAGAAAAGTTAAACTTGATAGGCGATCGCTAATTGCATCAGGTCCAAATCCCTTGAAAATCACATTGGTGCTATTTGGTATTTTGTCCATCCCACATTCCGTACTTCGTTTTGTAGTACCAAAGGTTACAGAGCGGATGGTCTTGCTGTCTAAGTATAAATACGGATGGAACAATCCCATAAAAAGTGAAATCATCGACTTGTGGTCTATCCAGAGTTGGTATCTAAAAACTGTGTTAAATTCAGATTAAATCATGATAAAAAATATAGATCATCTTGGATTACAAGGGTCGATTATCTTAGGTTAATTATATCATTTGAGTATAATTACTCGTAAACTATCAGCCGTCAGCTGATAGCTTACAATTACCCTTAATCAAAATCTCCCCCATCTCCCCTATCTCCCCATCTCTTTAATGATGAGTATTCAAAGAAATCCCCATCATTAAGCAGGTCAGATCTCAACGAGCACCAATCCGAATCACATCTCCATCGAAGGTTGGGAGTGACAGCACAAAGGGATCAGTGGAATAGGTCAATGCCTGTTCTTCCAGAATACCGATGGCAATTTCTTCACCCATGCGCAAACTATCATAATAATCAGTAAAATAGTGAACGCCAGCCATATTGCGACCAATGGAAATATTGGCAGCGAGTTTGTTCAACTCACCCTCCAGAGTCAAAAAATCCCTCGTACGCTCTGAAACAAGTGTCGCCTCACCTTTCTTATAGGCAGATAGATCAGGGGCACGGAACACAATTCCCTGATCTTTGGGGCTATAGCGTTTAAATCTGATCTGTGTCCTTGCTTGTCCCGGTTTTGGGTTTTTGACTGGTGTTTCTACTAAAACTGCACTGGTATCAAAGAATGCCTTAAGCATGGTCACACATGCCCCAGCAACAGCGGCATGTCCTGCACCATAGGCAGGGTGCATGGGAGACCCTTCAGGAAATGCCATTGGTAGTAGATAATTCTGTGAGCCAGAGCCATTTTGATTGGCTAGTTCCAAAATCGACTTGAGAGTACCGTTGCTTTCTAGTTCACGTTCAAACCTTCTAATGTACTTGATTAATGCTCTGGGTACACTAGCTTTAGCTTGATTAGGTAGCTCTTGAAATCGCCGTAATAGTTCAATCCGGGCTGCCAATGCCTCTGGTCGCAGGCGAATATGGTTATTGAACTTCTGGAAGCGAACAGCTTTGAGTGCTCGTGTCGCTACTTCGGTAACCAAAGTTAAGATGTGTGGACCGCCATAGAGGGCAAAACCACCAGCATTGCGACGGGTTGCTGGATTAGCTGCTGCCACACCACCCCCAGAAAGATGATCAAAAACGGGATCGAAGGGTGTTTGCATCCCCAGGAGAATGATGCAAGCGTTGAGATAAGGTTCATAAAGAGCGTCGTAATGAACATAGGTTGCTAAATCCCGGGGAGTGGAGATAAATCGACGAGCTGGACGATCTGGTAGCTTAGGGTTTTGATCATTCTCTAAAACATAGGTTTCTCTGTCTTGCTTAATTCCACGCTGAACCAAGACATAGTCTTCCATGTTGGTCATGTAATCTTGGCAGGGTGTTGCAATGGGAACCTTTTGATCAATTTGCAAAGCACCATAGGTAATTTTCCCCTCTGCAACGTTGCCACCACCATTGAGATCAACATTACCTATCAGTAGAAACTGAGAGAGATAGGGACCGACTTCCACTCCTGGAGAAGAGCCTCGGAATACATTTTGCTCATCAAGCCTGCCTCTGGAATTAACCTTGCGAGGTCGTCCAGTTTGGTTGCGAATATAGTCGAGGGCATTGAGACGATTGATTGAACTCTCGATTTTGCTATTCGCTCCTCTTTTCTCAAAGTCATTGAGGGGCTGATCCCGCAGTATGGCTAATTCGTAGACCTCTGCTATCTCAAAAATTAGCTCTGGGTTAGCCTTACCGCTAGCATCCATTAACGGTGGTGCTGGAGGCATGGTAACCGCTTGTGGATCGGGTCCGTTTAGCTCAAAGACAACCCCTGCAGTTGGTGCTTGCCATTGTCTAAATTGCTCAAGCAGATCAGGGTTAGTCTCAGGTTTAATAGTGTAGTCTTGACCTGTAAATACTACCTCAAATTTGGCCCCATGACGTACCCGATCAGAGAAGGGATCAATAAAGCCATCGTCCACTGCACGGCGAAACTCCACAAAATCCTGTGGGTCTTCTAGTAGCCCTGTATCAGGGTTGTGAGGTAGCCCTTTGGTAAAGGACATAAAATACTGATCATCAGCGTGTCGCTGTTCATCCCCATTGGCTTTATGGGTAGGATAGTCTCGACTTCTGGCTAGTTTTGCAGCGTCGAGGCGAACGTCAAAAGACTTCTCTGAACGATTTGCCATGGGAACTCCTTACGAAAAAGAATTTTGATATGTTTTGAAGATGTCTATTCAAATGTAAAAAGTAATTTATGACTCTGACAGTACCCACAAGGGTACTTTTTTCAGGAAAAAAAATCGGTTGGTTTGTAAGGATTTAGCCGTTGGCCGTAGGCCACGCTACTTGAGGTGCTGTCAGCCGTCAGCCGTCAGCCGTCAGCCACAGGCTCACGCTAGGCGAACAGCTTAAAATAAACCTCTGCCCTTGAGAATTTTATAGTTCGAGATTAATGAGAATGAAAGTCTTGGAAAAAGCCCTACAACTAATCCTTAACAAAATACCAGTAGCTCAATTCTTCCAAAGAAATATGATTCTCTGGCTGTGGATCACGGAAATAGGAATGGATCGGAAGTAATTCCGCAGCAGGATTGGCTGATGCTTCAGAAACAATCTGTTTGATTCGACTCAAGTAGTTTAAAGCGGTGCTATCCCAGGTGTAATATTCCAAAACATACTGCTGACAACGTTTCTGTAACCTTTGCCACAGTTTTTGATCACAAAGTATTTCCCTGATGCCTCTAGCAATATCTGCTGTATTGTTGGGATCAACTAACATCCCATAGTCTTCATCCCCGACTTTTAAACTTTCACTGATACCACTATTTTTTGTTACCACTATCGGTAATCCAGCTGCTGCTGCTTCTAAAGGAGCAAGACCAAAGGGTTCAAACAGGGAGGTAAGAGTAAACACCGAACCACGCTGAGCAAAATACCGATAGGAGGCGGCTAATGCTGGTTGATCGGGTACTGAGAAAGCGCTAATTTTACCCCACAAATTTTTTTCTCGTACTACTTCCCGGATTGGACCTATTACTAGTTTTTCGGTCTGTTGATCGTGGACTTTTTCTTGCAAGGGGTTATCCAATCCACCAGTAATCAGCACCACATTGGCTTTCTGTTGCACTATCACATCATCAGCAAATGCTTGCATCAAACCTAGGAGGTTTTTCTTGGGATCTAAACGGCTGGATGCCAAGATAGCTGGTAGATTGCGCCGTGACTCACTGATGTCCCGGCGCAATCGCTCTTCAATCAGTTGATAAGTCGCTTGTTCATTATTAGCGATCGCATCGGAACCAAAAACAGAAGCATTCACTCCCGGTGCAATCACGGCAAATCGATGATCATCTTCTATATCCACTGCTCCACGATAAGCATGATGACTGTACTGTTGGAACCGCTCTTGTGCCGTATTAGTAATATTGAGGGCTGAGTGGTTCATGCTCAACCGTTCGGCTAGGATCCGGTATCGGAAATTGTAATAGTGATCAATTTCCGCCAGATTCTCTGGAGTGACGTGGAGTTTATCCATTTTTTGAGCCCCTAGGGAATGACCTGTGAAAGTAAAAGGTATCCCGGTCTGTTGCTCAATCAGCACTCCACACAGTCCCCCATCACTATAGTGGGTAGTCATGATATCAGGGAATCGACCTTCCTCTCGATAAAACTCCAGGAA
>NZ_JAAHGN010000870.1:0-3321 GCF_010672485.1 Moorena sp. SIO2C4
TTGAGCAACTGCCGTGGTTTGGGTCTGTAGACCCAAAACCACTCGCTTTTGGATCAAGACAGCGTGCCCGTAGCGCATAAACACCTCAAGTAGCGTGGCCACAGCCCAATCGCTGAGAGCTCAGAGCTCTCAGCTGATGGCTGATGGCTGATGGCTGAGAGCTGATGGCTGACGACTGCCTAAGTATTTTTACTTAAATAATCCTGGTGTCTTGCTAGTTTCTAGAGTTTTTTGGATGGTTGCGACAGTTGAGCCTTTGAATCTAGCATACAACTTCTCCCTTCCCCCCTCTGTGTACTGATCAAACCGTTGCTAAACTGATCAGTTTCAGGATCTATGAACTTGCTCTCTGACCGTGGGGGAGATAGAATCTCGGCTTGACGTAAGAATTCTTAACAAAATTTTTCATTAAATCAGTTTACTCTAATAATTTGGAAAGATATTCGCTTGTCTGTAAGTAGTAATACAAATACCGTCAACTTTAGGAACAAAAATAAAGAATGAGTACCAATTTAGCCACCAAGTTACGTGAGGGGACAAAAAAATCCCATACCATGGCAGAGAATGTGGGTTTTGTCAAGTGCTTTTTGAAAGGAACCGTTGAAAAAACCTCCTACCGGAAATTAGTATCCAACCTTTACTTCGTCTATTCCACGATGGAAGAAGAGATGGAGCGCCATCGGGAACACCCCATTGTTTCAAAAATCTACTTCCAAGAGCTTGATCGGAAAAAGAGCCTAGAGCAAGACCTATGCTATTACTTCGGTTCTAACTGGCAACAGCAAGTAGTACCCTCAGTGGCCACTAAAGAGTATGTCCAAAGAATTAAAGATATCTCTGAGAAGGAACCAGAACTATTGGTTGCTCACTCCTACACCCGCTATTTAGGGGACTTATCTGGTGGACAGATTCTCAAAAAGATTGCCCAGCGGGGGATGAATTTATCAGATGGGCAAGGTACTGCTTTTTATGAATTCAAGCAAATCTCTGATGAGAAGGGATTCAAAGCCACGTATCGGCAAGCCATGGATGAGCTACCCATTGATGATGCCACAGCGGATCGGATTGTGGAAGAAGCTAATGCTGCGTTTGGCATGAATATGAAGATGTTCCAGGAACTAGAGGGTAATCTGATTAAAGCCATTGGTATAATGCTATACAACACCCTGACCCGTCGTCGCGTTCGTGGCAGCACAGAACTGGCTACAGCTGAGTAAGCTTATTGCACAAACTGCGATTAGCACCAAAGATGGGTGGCGACTAATCACCTTAACTAGAAATCAAGGCGATTAGCTTTCGTCTCCTGTGATTAGTTATTAGTAGTTAGTAGTTTTGAGGTAAGCATTCAGCCTATCGCTATCAGCGATTAGCTTATGCGCTAGGTTGAATGCTTACGTTTTGAGTACTAACTACTAAGCACCGATAGCAGAATTAATTACCTAGTCCCAATCTCTGTAACCCTGACATTGTAAGCCTTTGAGTTTTGTGAAATGTGTAATCAACTTTGTGTATTTGCTTAGCCGAAACAGAGAAGGTATACCCCTCTCAAGCGTAAAATTCAATATCCTCTCCACACTGATCCACTAGGTAACACAGAGCCCGAAAACGTAGGCTAGCTAATTGCTCGTAGAGAGGGTTGAGCTTACATAGGGGAGGGATGTGTAGTACTAAGTGACCGAAAAGTTTTAAATCCCGCTCAAAGGGACATTGACCAGGAATAATTTTGGAGAGGAATCTAGCTAGGGTTTGATCTGTAATTTCTATTTGATCCAGCCATCGGCGCACAGGTTTTAGTAAATCAACACGTTTGTTGGGCAGTGGATCACGCGGAGTTAGACTGGTATTGAGATCAGCTACCTGTGAGAGGGATGGATTGGTACTTTGCTTGTTAGTTCTGAACATGGCTATACATCTCTAAATTTAATCAATAAAGTCCTCAGCTAAGGCATTCCTATAGGTGCCCTTGACCTTGGCGAATTAAATTCGCCACGGGTCGCACCTGTGGAATGGCTTTTGCAGAGTTCTAATTAAGTAGGTAGACATCAAGTAATCAAACACGATTACTATTGAGCTGTATTGCCATATTGGCGGTAATTTATAAAAATTTATATAGCTATAATTCATAGCATGTCCGGTCGCCTAGGTATTGTAAAGCTTGTGTAATTAGTAATAGGTAATTGGGATTACTCCCGAGTTATTACCTATTACCACAAATAACAACTATAAACACTACCAAAACAACCGGACATGAGCTCAATTGTTACCACTTAACTTATTAGGTAAGCTTTCATCATTCAGCATTCAGCTATCAGCCATTATTAATCAGCTTTCAGCTCAAAGCCATAATAAATAAGCTTCTTGAACGCGCACGCGTGGCCTTTTGGCCAGGGTTTTCCATTCTTAAAAAGCTGATATATTACCTTATTTCAAGCATAAAAATACAATGGAAAAGTTTGGTAAAGGTTAAAAGAAGAAAGACCAATCAAACTATGAAATTTTGATAAAACTAATTGGTTGACTGTTGGCTGTTGCTGGTGAACACTCAACAGCCAACATCTTATGACACTACCAAAACAACTGCACAGGAGCTCAAGTGTTACCACTTAACTGATGAGCTAAGACTTCAGCATTCAGACTTGGCTAAAAGCCACGCTACTTGAGGTGTTATCAGCCATTCTTAATCAGCTTTCAGCTCAAAGCCATAATAAATAAGCTTCTTGAACGCGCACGCGTGGCCTTTTGGCCAGGGTTTTCCACTCTTAAAAAGCTGACATTACCCTGGGTAAGCTCATCTAAATTTGTATCAAAAACTACAGATAAAGGTTTAAAGATGGTATTATAATTATAATTTAATTTTAATTAATGTTAACAAACTGCCTATATTCTCAATAATCCTGTTATTTCTTCTGTGATTTGAGAAAGCTGGAAATTTTAATTGCGATTCGACATTACCGACGCGGGGCGCGTGCCCGACGACTTCTTTTTTTCTTGCTCAAAGTAAGCCAAGATATTGGACTCGATAGGACTAATATACTGGTTTTTACCGACGCTTTTACCAACTTCAATGAAAATAGGTTAACTGCTTATTTTCAGTTACAATTTATACTAAATTCTATGAGCTGACCATCACAGCTTACCTGATTTCAAGGACAAAAATACACAACAAAGGTTTGGTAAAGTTTTAAAGAAGAAAGACCAATCAAACTATGAATTTTTGATAAAACTAATTGGTTGATTGTTGACTTTTGCTGGTGAACACTCAACAGCCATCATCTTATATGATCTCATACCAAGTTGCGCTCAAACGTACAACTTTCTCTA
>NZ_JAAHGN010000871.1:0-3317 GCF_010672485.1 Moorena sp. SIO2C4
GATCCTGAATCAGCAAACTCAATATTAGGACACTTTCCCTTTTGCTCTGAGTACTAAACTTTATCCAGAATGGCCTTTTTCCACACTACCCCCCACCCCCGTGGAGTTAGCGGAAGAGGTTGCGATCGCATTAATGACCATGCCTTCTGAGCACCCAGCGGCCAAAGCTGGTCGTTATCAGGGCTGGACCATCCCGGCCAACTACCAACCTTGTCACGAAACCTTACGGAATCTGCGGGTTCGTCCCTACGAAGATTGGGGAAAAGTTACTCTGGGTCAAGTTATCCATCAGTACCGCTATTGGCTCTTATTTGCTGGTGTTTCCTGTTTTGGATTTAGCTATGGTCTAGTTTATCTAGCTGGGCGTAGGCGAATCGAAGCACAACTGCGAAAAGCCAATGCTTTACTGGAAATCCGGGTTGAGGAACGTACAGCTGAGTTCAAAGCAGCTAAAGAAGCGGCTGATCAGGCTAATCACGCCAAAAGTCAATTCCTGGCTAATATGAGTCATGAATTGCGTACTCCCCTCAATGGCGTTTTGGGTTACGCCCAAATTCTACAACGGGATCCACAGATAACTGCTCAACAAAAAGACCAGATCAACCTTATTTATCAGTGTGGCAACTATCTACTCCATCTGATTAATGACATTTTAGACTTATCCAAAATCGAAGCTCGGAAAATGGAACTGTTTCCCAGAGAAGTTCATTTGCCGTCCTTTCTGATGGAAGTTGTAGAAATGTGCCGGGTTAAAGCCCAGCAAAAAGAGATTGCTTTTATTTATCTACCCTCATCCCATCTGCCAGACGGTATCCTGGCTGATGCCAAACGATTGCGACAAGTTCTGATTAACCTTTTGGGCAATGCCATTAAGTTTACTGACCATGGCGGAGTCACGTTTAAGGTAGAGGTTATCAGTAAACACCCACGACTTCCTACTCTCCAATCCCCCCTAGTCAGACTTCGATTTATAATTAAAGATACTGGCATTGGGATGACCCCAGAACAACTGGAAAAAATATTTTTGCCCTTTGAACAGGTGGGGGATGTTGATCATCGTGAACAAGGTACTGGACTTGGATTAGCGATTAGCCAAACAATTATCAAGTTGATGGGAAGTGCTATCAATGTTGAGAGTACTTATGGCAAAGGTAGCATGTTCTCTATAGATTTAGATTTACCGATTACTACAGCTTTGATTGCGAGTAAGCAAGCTTCCACTAAGACTATTATAGGTTGTCATGGAAAAGCTCGGAAAATCTTAGTAGTAGATGACAAATGGCAGAATCGCTCTGTAATTGTGAATGTGTTACAACCTCTGGGATTTGAACTGTTGGAGGCCACTAATGGGGTTGAGGGTTTGGAAAAAGCCACAGAATGTAACCCTGACCTAATTATTACTGACTTGGTGATGCCGGTGATGGATGGCTTGGAAATGATGCGACGTCTGCGCTCATTAGATAAATTGAAAGATCTGTTGATTATTGCTTCATCTGCCAGTGTTTATGAGTTAGACCAGCAACAGAGTTGGCATGCAGGCTGCGATGATTTTATTCCCAAACCAGTGGATGTAGCAGAATTACTGGAAAAATTAAAACAGCATTTGCAACTGGAATGGGTGTATGAAGACTTCATACCAAAACCAGAAACTATAATAGATGCTGGAGCTGAACAAATCCACCTAGATGCCATTGTGCCTCCCCCATCTGATATTCTGCTCCAACTTTATGACTTGTCTAAGAAAGGTAATGTGTTTGACATCAGCCAAGAAGCGGAAAAGCTGGAAGTATTAGATGCTAAATTTGTACCATTTGCTAAAGTTATTTATAAATTGGCTAAGGATTTTAATGTGAAGGAACTTAGGAATTTTATCGAACAGTATGTCGATAATATATAGCGTTATCAAATGAGTTATAAACTCAGAAATTTCGAAAAATGCAATAGTAGGGGCAATAGCTCCAGAGTTTTATAGTAAAATAACATAAGACATTCTCAGGTTACATCTCAACTGAAAATGCTATATACAGTTTAAATGCACAACAGCTTAAAGGAGAAAACTACTAATGTCAGAGCACATCTCATTTGATGAACTGTTAGGCAAAATGAGCGAAGCCTATGAAGATGCCCAGAGCAAAATTGAGCAATGTAATGTTTTAGTAATTGGGAAAACCGGTGTAGGAAAAAGTACCTTAGTAAACACAATTTTTCGCTCTCGCCTGGCAGAAACAGGAGTGGGCTATCCTGTTACTCAAACCATTCGTCGTTATACCAAAACAGGTTGCCCGATTACAGTGTACGATACGCCAGGGCTAGAACTTAAAGCCGAACAGATTGAACGAGTAAGGAGAGATATCTCGAAACTAATTGATGATCAAAGGAAACTAGAGGCAAAAGAACACATTCATGTGGTGTGGTATTGCCTTAATCATGAGACTGCTCGATTGGATCCGATTGAAGAAGAATGGCTAAAGAGCCTCCAACAAAAAGATGTACCAGTTATCTTAGTTCTGACTCAAACCTTAACGAAAAAACGTAGTGATTTTATTGCTTTCCTAGAGAGAAAAAATCTACCGGTTAGTCAGATTATTCCAGTGCTAGCACAATCAAAACCAATCGATGATGATTATACGGTGACAGCCCATGGTTTAGAGCGTTTAGTAGAAGTGACGGCAAATTTACTGCCAGAAGCCCAGCGCAAAGCATTTCTGAGAGAACAGATTAGAAATATTGAACTAAAAGCAGGTGAAGCGTTTAAATATGTTACGGGTTATGTTACTGGTTCAGCATTGGTTGGTGCCTCACCAATTCCGTTTTCTGATGCGCCAATCTTGGTAACGATGCAAACGGTAATGATTGCTAACATCACCAGCATTTTTGGATTAACGGTTGAAAGAGCTTTTCTGGGAATGGTGATATCTGCTCTTGGGGGTACAGGAGGAGTGACTGCAGTGGGTAAAGTAATTGTCGCGAATTTACTCAAAATGATTCCTGGTGCAGGCACTGTTCTTGGTGGAGCAATATCAGGCTCAACGGCAGCAGCACTAACTTTGGCTCTTGGTCTATCTTATATTGAAGCTCTGAAGATTTATGTTAAAGCTCAAATTGATGGTAAGGAAATACCCCTTTCTGAGCTGGCGAAAATTATCATTGAACAATATAAATATTATGCGGGAACAGGTAAAAAAAGCTTGAGGGATCAGGAATTACCGCCTTCAGATTAGGAGTGTGGGGAGATGGGGAGATGGGGAGATGGGGAGATGGGGAGATGGGAAGATGGGGAGATGGGGGAAATTTTAATTAAGGGTATCCTGACATGA
>NZ_JAAHGN010000872.1:0-3314 GCF_010672485.1 Moorena sp. SIO2C4
TAGAATCTAATTATTATTCCTAGAGTATGCAAAGCCCGGTGTTAAGCCATCCTTCACAAACTATCCCAGCTCACGGTGGTCAACTGGTCAACCGTATCGTCACTTGAGGT
The DNA here is from genome assembly GCF_010672485.1 of Moorena sp. SIO2C4. Lineage (NCBI taxonomy): Bacteria > Bacillati > Cyanobacteriota > Cyanophyceae > Coleofasciculales > Coleofasciculaceae > Moorena > Moorena sp. SIO2C4. Next base: position 111 of record NZ_JAAHGN010000872.1, read on the forward strand.
GCGACCCGTGGCGAATTTAATTCTTAATGGTAAGAGCGCACCTATTGACTTTTGGCAAAAAAATCCCCCGGCTAGTGTCGGGGGAACTCCTTAGAAGTATGAAGTGTGAATTCTGAGGTTATTATAGGCCAATGCTGCTTCTTGAACTATAGCAATCCTAAATAGGTTGTGCTAATTTTATCCAAACGTGATTCTTGCTATACCTGGGTTTCAAGCCCTTGACTTGCCACAACTGATTTAAGGTCGCTATATAGCGTTTATCACAGCTATGAGGTACAGATATTTTTTTCCTTATTACCTATTCCCTGTTTACTGTTCCCTTCACCATGTAAAAGCTGGTTTGGCTTACCCCACCCAACTTCTAAAGTATGGGTGAATAATGATGGGTGGGGAGTATACTCAACAATTGTGTTCAATTGCACACGAGATCAGTATGGCATGATTGCGTCTTGCAGATGAACTTCATATGGATTGAGCGAGTTTCCTTGCCATGCGCTGACACTACCATGATTGGGTAGTCAATTAGGACATCCTGGAAAGACATCTGCAAGCGGAAGGTACCGTCTGGGTTAATCTTGACTGGACGTCCATCAATAGTAACGGAAGCATCAGGATCGATGCTTCCGTGAATAATTAGCTCTTCATTTGCCACTAAGGACAATTCGGGAGAACGAGCGGGGGGAGCAGAAGCATTGAAACCAGCTCCCGACATGTTTGGAGAAAGCCACTTACCAATACCCGAAGGGAAAGGATTGGAACTTATTGCTGACCTTGGTGCTTGCTCCATAGAACTATAAACAGAATCAGCTACTGCCTGAGCTTCCCCAGATTGAGTTATGCCAAAGATTTCCCCATAGATAGGTCGATCAGGAATTTCCGAGCTACTCCCATTAGCTGTCTGGCTAGGCGGCACAAGTTTTAGGACAGTCTTACCCTGTAGATTATCATCCCAGTTGACCGTGACGAATTGGTCTTCCATCCATTTAGAGGGATAGGCAGGGGGAACATGGATAGGTGCTGAACGGGCCAGAACTAGCCATTGACCATCTTCACAGCGATAACCAATCTCAACTAAATAATCGCGATCGCTAACTGGCATGGGTAGATACCATTCTCGCGCTAGCTCATCACAGGGATATTCTTGGATACTATGGGGACTTTGATAATCCAGTTTGATTGCGGTAACATCATAGAGCCTTAGAGCGAGTTGTTGACCTCCCTGAGAGCGCAGTTCTTTTTTATGTTCATTGGGAATATCCCAATAAGCATAAGACCAATGTGGATCACGAGGCATTAGCACAATCCGGCTTTCACCATAACCTTCTGGTAGCTCTGCTAATCCCTCATCAACAGAAACTAGACTATCACTAGTCGGCTCTTGTTGAGCTAATTCAAACTGGCTTGATTCCTCCTTTGCTTGTGCCTCAATTATCGGCGATGGAGTGGTAGACCTTTTGTGACGTTCTATTGCTTGAATTTCCGCCAATAAGCGTTCTTTACGCATTCTACTGTATCGATATATACCATATTCACTCGCAACTCTACGTAATTGCCGTAGAGTCATTTCTTCTAGGGGAGTTCCTTCTTTTGCCATGATTTCTGTTCTATACGTTGTTAGGTTGCCTGATAGATTACTGATGTCAATCTTGAGGTGCGACCCGTGGCGAATTTAATTCTTAATGCGGAAAGCGCACCTAATTAAAAAAAGTTTTGGTTGCTATGAAACTTACCTAAAGGTCAGACCTGACTAAAGTTTTTATCCTTCTTGATTCCCAGACTTTAATGGAAATTGCCCGTCTACCCTTGCGACATTTCAGTGATTTTTTATACCAACAATATGTTCAAGTCAGCCATCTATAATTTGGTGAAATACTAACAAACCAGCATTTTTATGGGATCCTCTGATCAACTATATATAACAAGGAATTTTTGGGTCAGGTCAAGGGGTAAATAAGCCGATTTTCGGTAAATTCACGCATTTACCAGAAAATCGGGACTCAAAATGTCATGAAATTATCACATCACTCCTCAGGTGCGACCCGTGGCGAATTTAATAATTAGATGCGGAAAGCGCACCTAAGGACTCAGTCATCAATATTATCAAGTTAGGCACCATCAGTGATCCGTATCCAAGAAGGATGAAGCCCTGATCTACTTATCCTTGACACTCTTCATTAATCATTTATCTCTTAGCCTTAATGAGGATAAGCAAGACTATTTGGCTGCTTTCCTCAAGGGTGAGCGAAGCGTGGCAAGGCAAAGCTAATCGCATCATCAATAATCAACAGGAATAATCATTACTTTTCCATTTTCTTTTCGACAGGAATTGACTGGTCAGATATGTTTCTAGTTATCTTACCATCCAACCCTTAATTAACCACTGACCCCCTTGGCGTACTAAGTCATACTTGACTCTTAAGTTGTCATTACTCGAAGCTGCCGGACTCAACATACCATCTTGATATACCTTTGCTTGCTCTTTCACCGCAGCATCTATCACAGCTTGATTAGGATTCGATGTGCTAGTCTCAACTGAGTTAATTTTGACCGTGTGCTTGTAGATCCGGTAATAGTTCTTGGTTTTAGCCGCTTTAGCACTTTTGAGCCAGACAGACAGAGCTGGCTCAGCTAAGATTTTACTAAGTTGCCCTACTTCATGTTTTGGTCCAAAAGCAAGTTTTTTAGTATTTAACCAGGTTTCGATGAGTTGCTGAGCCGTTTCTTGATTTAGAGGACCACTCGGAGCGATCAGCCCACTGCCTGTCGGAGGAATCGGGACTGGAGGTTGGTCAAGCTGAACAAAAGGTTGTTCTCCCTCTAACGGTGGTTTTGAAAAACTTTTGAGAGCTTTATTGAGCAACATCAGCAGGATACCCAGTCCTAGCAAACTTAAAAGACTCAGGAAAATCAGACGTCTTAGTTTAGCCCCTGGTTGGAATCGCTCTGGTGAAGGTTCCATACGATCAGGGGATGAATGATTCAGACTGCTCCGCTGACTTGAGGAGTCTTTGACCAAAGAACCGCCTCTAGACCACCCACCTGAGGCGGTTGAATTGTGACTATCCAGGGTTTTGCCTGACTTCCCACCACCCAGAAAGCTACCTAAGGACTCACCCCGCACCGCATCGACGAGGTGTTGGCGCTGCTCGGGCTGGGTGAACCCGACCAGGACATCGGCTTCGACACTGGCAGCTGCGAGCTCGA
>NZ_JAAHGN010000873.1:0-3310 GCF_010672485.1 Moorena sp. SIO2C4
CAGAATACATGATTCCTTCGGCATTTGTGGTTTTAGACGAGTTGCCCCTAACCCCTAATGGTAAGTTAGACAGGCGATCGCTCCCTGCACCTAATCCCGAACGACCTATTTTAGAGCAAGAATTTGTCCCACCCCGTACCTCACTAGAAACAAAATTAGCCCAACTCTGGAGTCAGGTTTTACACATCCATCCAATTGGCCTGAGGGACAACTTCTTTGAATTAGGAGGAAATTCTCTGCTAGCAATTCGGCTCCTTTTCCAAGTAAGACACGCTTTTGGAGTTGATTTCCCCCTACGCACCTTGTTAGAAGCACCCACAGTAGCTAACATGGCTGAAGCAATCGATAAATTCAGCAACTCAGAAGAGGCTGCAGGGATTGAAAGCATGACTGTGGAAGAGTTGCTTTCAGAAGCCGTTCTAGATCCCACCATCAAACCGAACTTTACTTCTGTTGGGTATTATTCCGAACCCAATGCTATTTTATTGACTGGAGCAACGGGATTTCTCGGTGCTTTTTTACTCGATGAACTCCTCAGACAAACCCAAGCCAGGATTTATTGCCTGGTTCGTGGCTGTAAGACTACTGCTGAAGGCAAGCAGAAAATTACCAACAACCTAGATCGCTATTTACTGGAATATGAAAATTTCAACTCCCGGATTATTCCAGTGATAGGGGATTTGTCCCAGTCACTTTTGGGACTACACGACCAACAGTTCGAGGAGCTAGCGCGGGAAATCGATATTATCTATCATTCTGCCACTTTCTTGAATTTAGCCTATCCCTACACAGCTATGCGAGCAGCCAATGTGGGAGGAACTCAGGAAATCTTGAGATTAGCCAGTCAAATCAAACTCAAGTCCGTCCATTTTATCTCTTCACCCGCTATTTTTAAGTCAACAGGGTATTTCAACAAGCCATCCATTCGAGAAGAAGACCCTCTGGAAGATTGTGAAGTAGTCTATGGAGGCTATGCTCAAAGTAAATGGGTAGCAGAAAAATTGTTGAAAACCGCACATTCTTTTGGTATTCCGGTTAGTATATACCGACCAGGGACGATTAGCGGGCACAGTAAAACTGGCGCATCTAATGCCGAGCAAACCTTAGGTCGCCTGCTCAAGAGCTTTGTCGAGCAAGGCATTGCTCCCGATCTCAATATTGAATTCGATTTGACACCAGTAGACTATGTTAGTCAAGCCATTGTTTATCTATCTAGGCAGAAAGAATCCCTAGGAAAAAGCTTCCACTTAGTCAATCCTCAGTGTTTGCAGATAGGGGAGCTAGTCGATCTCATTCGTTCTCTCGGCTACCTTATCGAGCAAATAGACTATCCCGATTGGGAATCAAAAATGCGGGATGTGATCTTGAGTTCCCCAGAAAATGTTTTAAGTCCCATCTTGCCGTTTTTAACGAAAAAAATTCCTGGAACTCAGCTAACCTATTTAGAGGCATCCTCTTTCACGTCAAAGTTGGATTGCGAAAATACTGTTAAGGGACTTGCTAAGTCTGGTATTACTTGCGCGTCCCCAGACAGCCAGTTGCTTCGGGTTTACCTTCGGCAAATCGAAGAGTTTCCATTTAGCATGTAGGAGGGATAGAATCGATTGATATGATTTCGATATATACTCCGACGACTAGACATCTCCGAAAAATAATTAAATTGTGGTAAACTAATAGAAAATAGCGTTTATAGCAACAGACTTCAATTCAGCAACGGCTCAATTCGATTTCTTCCAATCCTCTATATTTGGTGCTTTCACGAACTCAGGAAACATGACCTCAAAACCGCTCTGACGCTCAGAAGCTGGTTCATCACTCATATTCAACAAGGTTTCATAGAAGAAAAACGACACACCAGCAAATCCCCGCAGTCGGACAGCATCCACTTGCCGCTGAATTTGTGATACCGGAACTAAACGAGTTCTGAGACCACTTAAAATCCCAATTCCTACCGGAATATGACTCCGTGCTCTTTTGACTTCTGTCTTGTCTAATTCCGAGATAAAAGTGCTGAAATTATCTCGATAAATCTGGACAATTAGTTCCTCTACCAAACCCCGTTGTTCCCAAGTTGCCCAATCAGCTAAAAAGAATTGGTAAGAAAAACGCTGGGGATTGGGAGATAGGGAAATAATCACATCATTGTTACTGTCTTCAACACTGTCTTTAACTGCTCGAAACAGCTTGGTTAGGAAATCCGTAATTTTATTTGCTCGCCACCGTACCCATTCCTCATCCTTTGGGTCAGTGGGGGGAGATTTACCTTGGTGTTCTTTTTTGTACAATTCTACTGTGAAATCATCGTAACCAAAGGTCACTGGCAAGCCAAAGTGGTCATCGAATTGGATCCCATCAACATCATAGTTGTTGACAACTTCGATAACTAAATCTTGAATAAATTGCTGTACCTCTGGTTTAAAAGGATTGAGCCAAACAATCTCTTGTAGTCTTTCATCCTCTGGTTCTAATCCTTTAGTAGTTTGAGTCTTGACCCCATCTTTGGTTTGGGTCAGCCAATCTGGGTGGCGTTTGGCTAATTCAGAATAAGAAGGTGCTTTGAAGCCAAATTCAAACCAGGGAATAACTCTCAAACCATTGTCATGTCCCACCTCGACAATCTCTTTGAGAACATCTCGTCCTCCCTGTACCCCCTTTTCTGGGTCAAATAAGTCTTTTTCTAACTCCGTGGATATTCGTGCTTCCAGTCCCACTACCCGTTTAGCTACTTGAGACGGATATAGTGTATAACCCCAATTCCACACTGTAGGATATACCGTGTTAAAGTTCAGCTCCTTAAGTTTTTCTAGGCTATCCGTTACTGCTGTAGTAGAAAACAGTACCTGACTATCAATATTTGTCAGCCATACCCCCCTTAACTCCGCTTCAGTAGAACCAGGAGTTGGTGGCTCAACCTTAGCAATGTATTGATTAGGAATCAATCCAGTGGTTTGGGTAGCTTGGCACAAGAAAGCAGCTACCTCAGCTCGACTAGCTTGTTGGTTAGGTTTGAATTGCTTCACATTAGGGGGATTGACCACAATCTGATTTTCCGTAGCTGCTGCGATCGCATTTTGGGCATAGTTCGGAATTGCCGTAGCATCAGTAAACGCTGCCTTTAAAGTCTCTACGGAAGGGTTAACCGGTTGATACTTCAATCCACTCGCTAAAGATACTAAGGCTTGGACACGAGGGATATTTTGCTTAGGCCGGAAAACTCTACCAGGATAGCCAGCCAAAAATCCCGTTTTATCAGCATTACGAATAGCCTGATTAGCCCAGTAATTAGTTGGTACATCCACGAATTTTTGGT
>NZ_JAAHGN010000874.1:0-3286 GCF_010672485.1 Moorena sp. SIO2C4
TGAAATTGGTAGAGGCGGATTTATCTGATCCCAATACCTGTCACTTTTTGGTAGGGGGCACAACTGGAAGCGGCAAGAGCGAATTTTTGCGATCGCTTCTGCTATCCCTACTCTATCACCACTCTCCTCAACAGCTCAAAATTGCTCTAGTTGATCCCAAGCGAGTCACTTTCCCAGAATTTGAGGGAATGTCATGGTTGCTGTCACCAATCGTTAAAGATTGCGATCGCGCTATCGAACTGATGGCAGAATTAGTTGACGAAATGGAGCAGCGTTACCGGAAATTTGAACGAGCCAAGTGTCCTCACCTGGATGCTTATAATCAGCAATTGAGTAATAAACAAAACCTACCATTACCCCGGATAGTCTGTATTTTTGATGAATATGCTGACTTCATGGCAGAAAAAGAAATCCGCAAAGAGTTAGAATTAAGTATTAAGCGTTTAGGAGCTAAAGCTAGAGCAGCTGGGATTCATTTGATTATTGCTACTCAACGACCAGAAGCGAAAGTTGTTACTCCGATTATTCGGTCTAATTTACCAGGGCGAATTGCTTTACGCACCGCGTCTGAAGCGGATTCAAAGATTATTTTTGGTGGCAACAACACTGAAGCAGCTTATTTGTTGGGTAAGGGAGATTTATTATATCAAAAGGGTGGTAAGTTAGAGCGATTGCAGAGTTTGTTTGCTGAGAGGATTGTATTGCCTTGAGCAAAGTTTATTCAAATAAAGTTTGACCCTGTGGTGCGTTACGGGGCAGACTATCCAAAAACTGGCTACCGTAAAAATCAAGGCAAGTCCGCCCCTAACACACCCTACCCAACAGCCCGAGCCACACGAAAACCGATAATGCTGAAGATGAACTCGCGCGCGAGAAAGAAGTTGCGGGAGGCAGAACGGCAATACCTAGGAAGGTCGTACCACGAGCCGCCCCGCACTATATAATAATCAGTATGATAATTATCTTTAGTCCAGATACTCCCATCTGTAGGAGCTCCTTCGTAATTATCATGCCAAGGATCTGCACACCACTCCCAAACATTGCCATGCATATCGTATAAACCAAAGCCGTTGGGGGGAAAACGTCCTACATCGGTGGTTTCTTTTCGAAATTCCCCTTGTGCTTCCTCTGCATAAATAGAGGAAGCACCATAATTAGCTAATTTACTCCTTATGGTCTCTCCATAATGGAATGGTGTGGTAGTTCCGGCTCTACAGGCGTATTCCCATTCCGCTTCAGTGGGTAATCTGTATTCCGTTGCTGTATATTCACAGAGGCGATCGCAAAATTCCACTGCATCGAACCAGGTTACTCGCTCTACTGGTCGATTCTCTCCTTTAAATTCAGAGGGGTCTGGATCTAAGTCCCGCTTAACTTTTGGAAGCTTGGCCACAGCTCGCCATTGCGCCTGGGTTACTTGATATTTCCCCAGAAAGAAGGGTTGGATGCGTACTTGGTGCTGAGGTCTTTCACTACCATCACTCCCTTTCTCACTTTCAGGGGAACCCATTAAGAAGTTTTCTTTTGGGATATACACCATCTTTAGGTCTACTCCATTCCCGAGATTTTGAGTGAAATAACGCGCTTGCTGGGATTCTCGGTTGATTATTGCTCCTCTACGGTTAACTGTTACTACTTTAAAGGAAAACTGCTTTAAACCTTTTGGCTCTGTCGTTTGTTTGTAAACTAATAAATTAGAAATGTCATTGGCATTTTTTTCTAACCATTGCTTTAGTTGCTCAGCCTCTGAATTAGGAATATTTCCATTTACTAATAAATGATCGACAAATTTGACAATAAATTTTTCATCATTATTTCTTTTATGTATATGTATATCATCCAATTTTTCTAGAATTTCATAAAAAGTTTTAGGTATTTGATTTTGACAATCTGGACAACAATTCCTGTAAGATTTTTGCATCTGTCTAAGCATTTTTTTTTCTAAAGTAATCAATATATTGATTAAACTAGTGGTAATTTTGAAATTTTCCTCAATCGCTTTTAATTTAGCATTATTTTGATTTTGTTTAAGTGCTCTATCAATTAATTCTTCTAACTGATTGTAAGCCTGACAATACATTATTAATTTGTAAACGATTGCCTTTAAATTTCCACCGCTAGCAACCTCGTTCAGATTTATATTTAATTCAAAAAGCACCATCATTTCTAATTCAGTTTGATCAGGAAACGCACTACACAGTGCTTCGTTTATCTTTTTGAGGAGATAACCAGGGGTATGTCCAGCATTCATTGATGGTTAGTTCAAGACCTGTGAGAAATAGAACTTTCTGACTCTAATTTAGTATCTACAGTCTGATTATACCGAATTGAAACCCGCTATACTAACCCCAAACTAAGACAGCATAGACTCCATATATCAAATAAACACCAAGTACAATCGCAATAATAATCCGAGCCTTCATGGAAGTAGAATGGGCATCTTGCCCGTTACTGATTGTAGAATGGGCATCTTGCCCGTTACTGATACGAGACGACTGTAAGAACGTTCTCGCAAAGAACCATATAAAAATAGAATTCTTGGTGGGTGGTCAAAACTGGTCATTATAAAAGACAAAAGTTCAAAGTGTTCTCACGATACCTGATTAACTTCTATTTCTAAGGCTGAAATTGCTTCTATGATTTCATCAAAGGGTGGAGCAGTACCTAACATCATGCCCTGCATTGCCTGATAATCAGTAATGAGAGCTTTTAGTAATTCTCCTTTCGGTAAGAGTTTTAGAGAGCCGGGAATCGCTTCGTCTAATTTCATCCAGCTTCGATTAAACAGTTTTTTGGTGTACTGGCGTACATCTTCTCTTAACTGATGATTGGCAATGGCTGTCTTACCTGCTTCCTGACGGGAAATTATTGCTACATCATAATAATGACGTGAAAGTCTCTGGCGATCACTGGGCAGGCGTTGTTCGTCTCGATAACCACAAGACCAACCATGTAATATCATGATTTTATCCCAAAAAGTTCTTTGAGGGTCGATGGTCGTTACATTTGCTACGGAAAAATTCCATTCTTCAAGTATCTCGGATAGATAGGGGGTAATAGTATGATTTTGATGGGGATCGAGCGCTGACCGTGCGCCTGCTTCTAGTTTGACACGGGGTTGAACGTAAGCAATGCTATCGGATGGAAATAAGCTCGGATACTGAAACAGCAGGGTTGAATTATCTGGATCGTCTTCATCGAGTACAATGCGACTCTCAGGCGAAATTACCCCAGCAACTTGTGATAAGTCATCTTTAAGCTTGCCACAGATATACGTTGAAGCAGC
>NZ_JAAHGN010000875.1:0-3285 GCF_010672485.1 Moorena sp. SIO2C4
TACCCTATCGGAAATTTTAGCTCTGGTGATGAGGGATATTGAAGAAGAAGGATTCGATGTACTAACGTTCTTTCCTGAAGGGGATTTAGTTCAATTCCGCCCCTTGGAATTAGCAGCAGCGCTGAATCGATTGCGGACCCTGTCAGTACTTTGAGGGGAATCCGGATCAACAGTCCTTTTTAAATTATCAATTATCAATTATTGAACTGATGAAAATAGAAGACTATTTTGATTTTATGGCTCCTGATGATATTCGCATCAAAGGAACCCGAGTGGGCATTGAAAATGTGCTGTATGAGTACATTTATCGTAATCGTACTCCAGAAGAAATTCTTAACTGTTTTTACACCATTACCTTAGAACAAGTTTATGCTACAATTCTTTACTACTTAAATAACAAAGAAGTTGTCAGCCAATATATTTATGACTGGCTGGAATGGAGTCATCAGCAACATAAAGCTCAAGAACTAAACCCTCCTCCAGGTATAGTTAGATTACGAAAATTAAAAGCGGAACAAGAAGCTAATAAGGTAAGCATTCAGCTATCAGCTGTCAGCCGTCAGCTAATCAACGGAAGGTAGTAAACAAACTAGGGGGTGCTGGTACGACTGGTTGAAAATCCCTGCTGGTTTTACTCATCCGATCCCGTGCAGTTAAAGCGCCTGATAGCAGCTCAAGTAGCGTGCGCGTAGCGCTAATCGCTGTTCGCTGATAGCTGACGGCTGAATGCTTACCTAATAAGAAAGCCTGTACCATGGCTTAATCGCAATCATCCCATCATGCCCATACGTCAAACCTTAGACTTACCAAAGATCCAACTGTCTTACCTAGAATGGAACCAAGGCCAAACTCCCTTGTTACTCTTACATGGATTAGCAGACCATGCCCTAGTGTGGTCTAGCCTCGGGGATTACCTTGCCCCAAAGTATCATATCGTTGCTCCAGATCTGCGCGGTCATGGGGAAAGTAGCAAGCCGGATCTTGGCTATACCTTTGATGATCACATCGCGGATTTAGAAGCCTTAATGGATCACCTAGGATGGTCTAGTGCTCATATCCTCGGTCACTCCTGGACTGGTAAATTAGTTCCGATCTGGGCTAAGCAAAATCCATCGCGATTACGCAGCCTAATTTTGGTGGATCCCTTTTTCATCGGGAAAATTCCGATGTGGTTTAAGGTTCTGTTTCCCATACTGTTCCGTGTCTTGCCTTTTGTAAAAGCTATGGGACCCTTTGTCAGTTATGAGCAAGCGGAAGCACAAGCTAAACAATTAAAACAATACCGGGGCTGGAGTCCCTTTCAGCAAAACGTCTTTCAAGCCAGCATTGAACCTAAACCTGATGGCAGTTGGGGCAGTAAATTTGTGGTTCAGGCCAGAAATGAGATTTTTGAAGACGTGATGCGCGTAGCAGGACTAACGGAAATCATTGATATTCCTACGGTATTGATAGTACCAGAAAATGGTCTTAATCGCTCCGATGGACAGCTAAAACCCTATAAAACTTATCTCAAAAATCTAACTATTCGTCAAGTTTATGGGAATCATTGGCCATTTTTAGTAGAGCCGGAAGAGTTTAATCGGGCTGTAGAGCTGTTTTTGGAAGAGCAACAGCAAAAGCCCTGTGACGTTGACTGATCACTGTTTGCTCTGAGCTTTTTGCTGTGATGTTTCAGGATTAGACCATTTAATTTTATTACCCCTATTCCCTACTCCCTACTCCCTACTCCCTACTCCCTCAAACCTAGGACGAAGTCCTTTATCCCATTAACTGGTATAGTTAAGTAGCACCAAGGGAATTAATAAAATAGAGTCATGAGCCTTTTAGGAAACATTATCTGGTTAATTTTCGGCGGTTTAGTTGTTGGTGCCGGTTACATTATCGGTGGATTAGGGATTTGTCTGACTATTATTGGCATCCCCTTTGGAATACAGGCTATAAAGTTGGGCATCGCTACTCTGGCACCATTTGGCAGAACAATTGAGGAAACTTCAGAGGCTGGTAGCCTCCTCAATATGATTTTTAACATTATCTGGTTGATCGCTTTTGGCTGGGAGATTGCTGTGGCTCATTTGGTATCAGGGCTAATTTTAGCCATTACGATTATTGGTATTCCCTTTGCCCAACAGCATTTTAAATTAATTCCCCTGTCTCTATTTCCCTTCGGAAGAGAATTGCGCTAAATTTGTAAGCTATCAGTTATCAGCTATCAGCTATCAGTATATGCTTTGATGGGCTTTTATCCAGACTTTAAATTATGATTAATCTCGAACTATTAAATTATTCCGTTTGTGCGATAAGCACGCTACGCTGGGTTTATTATCAGCTGACGGCTGACAGCTGACGGCTGAATGGTTAACTAAATTTTATATTCAATACTTTTGTATTTATGGATAACACAGTTTTATTTGGTATCGGCACTTTGCAGGAGTGGCTAACAGTATTAGGTTATACATCTTTAATTGCTTTTGTTTTTTGGCGCGTGATGCTTACAAAGCCGAAGTGATATATTGAGATACTCTAGCAAAGGGAACAGGCTTGTAGGGTGGGCAAAAACAGTTTGGTTCAAATGAGTATTCTAGATAATATTACTTTGCCCACCCTACTTTAATTGGGATTTTTTTTACACTACATTGACCTACGCGCAAGTCAGAAGTCAGAAGTCAGAAGTCAGAAGTCAGCTTAGACTTACGTTTCGCAATTTAGGAATGTCCTAACCTTAATGTGTATAGCGGTTTTTAATCTAGTAAGGTACAATTTTTTTGGTTTTAGGGAGCAGGGAGCAGCTTACAAGGGTAGGTTTTTTACAAATGAGCGAGTAGGTACTTTAATTACGTAGAAATTCCGAAAACTATGTATTATATTATACAATAATTTCCGGGATAATTCTTTCCATCTCCTCATCTCCCCATAAACCCTTCGATCAGATCTGACCCAATCGCCCTTACACAAAAAAAATAACCACTTCTTCTCTTCTGTTCTCTTCTGTTCTCTTCTGATTGTTTATATTATTTTCTATTTTTTTCTGTGCTTTTCTGTTTACTTGAGCTTCTCCCCCCACACTTCCCACACCTCCCACACTTCCCACACTCCCTGTTTGACCTGTCATGTAAAAAACCTACCCTTATGAGGCAGGGAGCAGGGAGCAGGGAGCAGCGGATATGGGAAGAGGGAAGAGGGAAGAGGTAAAAAAATATGTGTACCTCATGAGGATAAAAAGCGCTATAGTGCTATATATTGAGATACTGCCCTTGACACTCCCCGGTCTAAAGACGCGGGGATTCA
>NZ_JAAHGN010000876.1:0-3283 GCF_010672485.1 Moorena sp. SIO2C4
TCTTTATGCCCATAGCGCACGCTGTCTTGATCCAAAGCGCGAGTGGGGGAAACCCCCGTGAGGCCACTGCATCGCTACTGTTCGCGCAGCACCTCAAGTAGCGCAATCGGTGTTTTTGAATAAAATAAGCTGACGGCTGATGGCTGACGGCTGATGGCTGACGGCTGACCGGGTTTGGGTTAAGTCAGAAGATAGAAGACTCAACAGCTCTAGGGATTGCTGGTCTTACTGACACAACAATCGGTCGCAAAACCCTACCCCCGTTGGCCCGATACCCGACACCCGGTCAGCCCCTTAACTTTCTTATGTTCACAAGAATCACGGAAAATTTGCATATATTTACCAACTCTTTAATGTCGAGTGACTTTTGATATGATTAAATTTTATTAGTATTTCCATATATAGGTTGCATCTAACCGATGGCAGGGTTGGTAGCTAATTCGCACCAATACCAAAAATTATTTTATTGTGCAATCTACCTAGGGGGAGCCCCTGAAGAACTTATGGAGTCTAGAAGTTCTATAGATCTCGATCTTAGCCAATACAAACTGCTATTGAAACGTCGTTGGCTGCCAGCAGTTGCTATTTTCCTATTTACAGTTATCTCAGCTGCCTGGTCTACCTTGTTTCTCAAGCCTTCCTATGAAGCTGAAGGAAAACTACTGTTTAAGATAGACCGAACCGCTTTCTTGACTGGGTTGGGGGAGGAAATTGACCAGTTACGCCCTCTGGTTGATGCCCAGAACCCTCTGAGTACTGAAGTTGAGGTGATTTACTCCCACCCGCTTCTGCAACAGATCATTGATCAACTCAACCTCACTGATAACGAAGGTCTACCTTTGCAACCGGAAGCCCTCAAAAGAAAGCTCACTGTCAAAATTGTGGGTGGCACCGATGTGGTTAGGCTTTCCTACAAGGGTAAGAACTCAGAAAAAGGGGCTGCGGTGATCAATCAATTAATGAGGCTTTATATAGAGAATCAGATCCTATCCAAAAAGTCGGAAGCAGCAAAAGCCCGTGAGTTTATTACTAACCAACTTCCTCAAAGTGAAGCCAATGTCAGGCAAGCAGAAGCTGCTCTACGGCAATTTAAGGAACGCAATCAGGTTGTATCCCTCACAGAAGAAGCCCGGTCTTTGGTAGCGGTGATGGCTGACTTAGACAGCCAAATTACTACAGTTCAAGCTCAACTTGAAGAAGCCAATGCCCAAGCTGCTGGCTTGAGAAACCAGGTCGGTCTTAATCCCCAGCAAGCAATTGCTATCAGTGCTCTGAGTCAGTCTACTTCAGTACAGGGCGTACTCCAAGAACTGCAAGAGGTTGAGCGGCAATTAGCGGTTTCGAAAAATCGTTACGGTAAAAATCACCCGATCATGATTCGGCTCACCAAGCAGCAACGCTCCCTCAGAGGTCATTTACAACAGCAGATTAATCAAATACTAGGCTCTCAAAGTCTGGCTGGTACTCAGATACAAATTACTCAAGGGCTTTTAGAAGTTGACCAGCTCAAACAAAAACTGATTAACGATTTTATTGAATCAGAAGTCAAACGTCAAAGTTTAGCAGAAGGATTATCAACTCTTGCTAAGGCTAGAATTGCCTATGAACAACGGGTAAATGTTCTTCCTCGGTTGGAGCAAACTCAGCAGCAGCTCGAACAACGAGTCCAAGCTGCCCGCTTGACCTATGAAACCCTGTTGAAAAATCTCAATGAATTAAAGGTCGCAGAAAACCAAGATACCGCTAATGCTCGCATCATTGAGCCAGCAATAGTCCCTAAAAAGCCCTTAGGTGATAAGAAAATAAAGGTGTTGGCTCTAGGGGTGATGTTGGGGGTCACACTGGCCACGACTGCTGTCTTGCTCTTGGAAATGAGAGACCGCTCTATAAAAACTCTCAAAGAAGTCAAGCAGTTGTTAAGATATCCTGTGCTAGGGGTGATTCCAGTTTTCAAGCACAAGAAGCTCTCCCGTCGTCGGGATGACCTATTTTTCGGAGGGGAATTGCCCGTAACAGAGCAGCCTCATTCCATGGTGAGTGAAGTCTACCGAATGATTCAAGCGAATCTGAAATTTCTCAGGTCTGATCACCCACTTAAAGTTATTGTAGTCACTAGCTCCGTTTCCAAGGAAGGCAAATCTACGGTATCAGCAAACTTGGCCGCTGCTATGGCTCAACTGGGGCGTCGGGTTTTGCTGATTGATTCCGATATGCGTCACCCCTGTCAGCATTATATTTGGCAAGTAATGAATGTGGCTGGTTTGAGCCAGGTACTGATTGGTGAAGTGCCTCTAGAGCTTGCCATCTGTAAAGCCATGGAAAATCTTGATGTTCTCACCGCTGGGGTAATGCCTCCTAATCCTTTGGCACTCCTGGATTCAAAGCAAATGGCTTCCCTGATTCAGGAATGTTCAACCCAATATGACTTTGTGATTATTGATGCCCCACCCTTACTTCTGACTGCTGATGCCCTTTGCTTAAGTCCAATGACTGATGGCATGTTGTTGGTGGCTCGACCAGGTGTGCTGGATTTCGCTAATGCTAATGTGGCTAAACAAATGTTAGATAGTTCCGGTCAGACGGTTTTGGGTTTGGTGGCTAATGGTGTCATTCAAAAAGATGAATCCATTGGTTACTTTTACCAGTCACAGGAATACTTCCATTATGGCTCAGTAAGAAGATTGGTACAGCGTCAAGCCCAGACTAAAAAAACCTCGAATGTTTCCCGGAGATGATTCAAAACTATGAATTATGAATACTCCCTATTCCCTAGACAAAAAAACACTATAAATTAATGATTGAATACCCTGGATCAATCCAGACTATAAATAGACTAAACACCTATTTTTTTATGAATTAATAAATAACTACTTAACTGATGAATATAGTGAGCAATTAAGCATTATTATTAAACTATCAAATCCGGTTAATTACTTACCCAACCAAATAGGATGTTTGGGAATAGGTAATTACTAATCAGTAATCCTAAACTAGATAATCATCAACTACCAATTTACCGATTAGTAATATTGATGATTAGTCAAGCCGACATGATCGTCATGCTTTTATAGATTAGGTTTACTTTTATCTAAAAAGTTATCTAAAAAACTATCATGAAAACCCCTGTAATTGCTATTGGACTGGATGCAGCTGACCCGCTATTGTTGGAGAATTGGATGTCCCAAGGACATCTGAAGACCCTCAACAAAATACGGCAACAAGGAATCTATGGTCGCCTGAACAATACCGTTAACTACAACAAGAAGACAGTTGAATTTTCCTA
>NZ_JAAHGN010000877.1:0-3281 GCF_010672485.1 Moorena sp. SIO2C4
TCCTATCGCCCTGGTTAATGGATGGATTGCTAAAGCAGTTTCATGGTCTTGAAGCCCTATCCTTGACCCAACTAGCTTCCCGCCATCCAGAATCCGCTAAAGTTATACAAAAGGTTTGCCGCAAACGTCGTCTGCCCTTACCGAGCTTAAAAGTCTTACCCACAGACGCCACCGTAGCCCTGACCTATGGTAACTTACCTCGCACTGCTCGGATTGTAGTTAGTCAGGGATTATTAGACCAGCTCAAAGATGATGAAATTGCCAACATCTACGCCGGTCAGCTAGGACATATTATCAATCGGGATTTCATCTTGATGTCCCTAGGGGTACTAATTATTCAAATCCCTTACACTATCTATTGGCAAATCCCTCAGTGGGCAGAGAAGCTAAAGGAATTACTGCTAGTTAAATTACCTGGTGCTAGGGGATGGTTAAGCGCAATCCTTTTAGGAATTACTGGTACTGTTGCTTCCCTCAGTTACAGCATTTATTGGGTATTGAGCTTACCCCTGCTATGGTTATCTAGAGCTAGGGTTTACTATAGCGATCGCATCGCCATCTCAACCACAGGTAATCCCAATGGCTTGACCCGCGCCTTACTAAAAATTGCCCTAGGGATAAGCGAAGACATCCAAATTTCCGGCCAAACCAGTGGGCTATTAGAAAGCTTTGATGTCTTACTCCCCGTCGGTTATCAGCAAGCCATGGTTATCGGCAGTTTTTCCCCCACCACCCCCTTTGAAGACATCTTGAAATGGGACTGTACTAATCCCTACCGCTACTGGTTAATCATCAACTCTGCCCATCCCCTACTCGGAGAACGTTTACATTTACCTAAGCGCTACGCCCACTTTCTCAAGCTTCATGCCGAACTAGATTTACCAGCTTTAATTCCTGCCAGTCGCAATCGAGCTGAATTTTTCTCTAAACTCAGCAACAGTTACAAAGCCTTACCCCTGCTACAAAGTACCCTAATTTTTGGCGTAATTATGGGCGCAGCATTAAGAGGGATACTTTGGATGATTGGTAAACTGTCTGACATGTTCGACATTTGGCAGTTAATTTGGCTACATAACGCCAATTCCTTTATCGATGCTTGTATCTTAATTGCCTTTAGTATCAGTGTCTTTCTCTGGATTAATAATTACTTTCCCGACCTCAAACCTACCAATATCGGTACTGACCCCGACTTAGGAGATTATTTCGCCACTAACGCTACTCTACCTCCCGATAGTCGTCCTGTTCTCTTAAGCGGAAAACTATTAGGACGTTCGGGATTACGCAATTGGCTCGGACAAGATTTAATATTACAAACCTCGACAGGTTTAGTCAGACTAAACTACTGTTCCTATCTCGGACCACTAGGTAATATCCTACCTCAACCCACCCGTGTTAGTAATTTAGTTAACCAGACCGTAATCGTCACCGGTTGGTTTCGCCGGGGTGTTAATCCCTGGATTGATATTGAAACCATCAGTATCGAAGGAGATAAACCAATTCGCAGCTACTATCCCATTTGGATTACCATCCTCGCCACAGTAGCAGCCCTATCCGGCGCTTATCTGATTTCCCAAGTGGGAGCCTGAAATTACTAGGGAATTGGGAATCGGAACCCACCCCTAACCCCTCCCAGGAGGGGAACGGGAATCGGGAATCGGGAATCGGGAATCGGAATAGTAGATGTAGGGTGGGCAGTGTATCAGACTCGATTAATCACTGCGAGGATAGTTGCTATACACTGCCCACCATAGTTGCGTAGGGTGCGTTAGGGGGGCTCGCCGTCATTTTCAACCTCGTAGCCAGCCTTGGGAAAGTCCCCCCCGTAACGCACCACTGGGTTAAACACTGCCCACCATCGGAATAGTAGAGCAGCCCAGCATCGGAATAGTTGATGTAGGGTGGGCAGTGTATCAGACTCGATTAATCACTGCGAGGATAGTTGCTATACACTGCCCACCATAGTTGCGTAAGGTGCTGGGTTAAACACTGCCCATCATCGGAATAGTAGAGCAGCCCACCATCGGATGGGGTTGATGTAGGGAGTGAACAGACCGGATCAATTACTGGGATGATAGTTTCTAGACACTGCCCACCATCGGATGGGGTTGATATAGATGTAGGGTCGGCAGGGTCGCAGAACGGATCAATCACTGGGATGATAGTTGCTAGACCATGTTTCTAGTTCATGTATTCACAACCAAAATCCAAACACTATAGTATGAAAAAACTGTCTATAATTTTACCATTAGCCATCCTAGCTTTTGGATGTGTAGTTGTTAACAGTCAAGAAACCTCCTCACCCAATAGTTACACTCAATCGGTTACAAGTGACGTTTTAGGCAGTGGTTATCCGACTCAAGAAAAAAAGGAAATTCTGGAACTTATTCGCCATACCATCAAACCCAGAACAAAACTGCCTACTCATACTCATACCGGCATGCAAATTGCACTAGTAGAGGCTGGCACGTTAACGTTTACTGTTGTGAAAGGAGAGGCTAAAGTAAGGAAAGCTAATGGCAAAGAATTAATTCTGCAAGCAGGGCAAACTACACAACTAACGGTTGGAGATTCTCTAGTTGAATCGAGCGGAATGGTTCACTATGGTGAAAACAAAACAAACAAACCAGTTATTCTTCTGTCCGCTTCCCTATTTGATGTTGAGCAACCAAAAACTATTTTAATTGAACCGGAAAAGTGAAGAATAAAATGTAAGCGGTAAGCGGTAAGCGGTCAGCGGTCAGCCGTCAGTTTCTAGGGTGCATTTCAATGGATGCAAAAACACTCTTCGGTCATAGAAAGCTAATATCATTTTATGACAATTACCCTTAATAAAAATCTCCCCCATCTCCCGATCTCCCCGCGCCCGCGCCCCACACTTCCCACACTCCCCACACTCCCGATTCCCGACTCCCGAAAAAAACATTAAGAAATGTTGCGTTATTCCTAAATATTCGTTACATTTGTTTACATAACTGATTACCCAAGGATCACTACGTCCTTGAAACCTTGACCTCACAGCCAAGGATAAAGGCACACTGTAAGCGTATTGGCCCTAGGTTTTCTCCTCCCAACACAGCAAGTATCACCAGCCCCTCTCAATGGCTGGTTTTTTTATATCTAGAAATTCTCAATTGAGTCTCTATTCCCTATTCCCTATTCCCTATTCCCTATTCCCTATTCCCTGTTCCCTGTTCCCTCCAAAATTTGTTACAAATATTTTCAAAATATGTTATAATAGAAAATTTTTTATGTTATAATAAAATTACCCCAGACGTTAAACA
>NZ_JAAHGN010000878.1:0-3276 GCF_010672485.1 Moorena sp. SIO2C4
GGGAGGTGTGGGAGGTGTGGGAGGTGTGGGGAGGGTGCCTCTGCTCCCTACTCCCTACTCCCTGCTCCCTACTCCCTGCTCCCTACTCCCTACTCCCTACTCCGTTTGCTATTTAAGTTGTTTATCAAGAATTTTATCCAAATTATAACCATGTTATTTGATGAACCTTTCTATATTGCGATTAATCAAGCCCGCTGGGCTGTAGCAGAAAACGTTCTCAATCAGCTTAGACTCCATCAGGGATTAAGTTTTACCAGTTGCCTTGACGTGGGATGTGGTCCCGGTTGGTTTTCTGAAAAGCTGGTGAATTGGGGAGTAAATGTAATTGGTTTAGAGGGGAGACAAGAACTTGTTGAAGAGGCAAGTAAACGGGTACCTGAAGCTAAGTTTTATCAGGTTGATGTTGAATCTACCCAACAAATGTCTCAATTTTCGGCAGCAGACTTAGTGTTTTGCTTTGGCTTGCTCTATCATACAGAAAATCCCTTCAAAGTCATTCGTAATTTGCAGTTATTAACCAAAAAAGTGTTATTTATTGAAAGTATGAATGTTCCTTTAAATGAACCAGTTACCTATATAGTTGAAGAAGGCAAAAATGAAACCCAGGGCTTAACCTACCATGCCATGATTCCTAGCCGAAGTTGCTTGCTGAAAATGCTCCAAGTTTCAGGATTTCCATATCTATACGACTATCAGGGTTATGTAGACCATGAAGATTTCTGGGAAACGGAGACCAAGCACCAAAGACGCCGAATATTTTTAGCATCTACAGTTGAGTTACAAGTCAGTGATTTAGTTCCCTCACCTGAGATTGTCACGCCAAAGTATAATTTTGCTAAACAATAACTAGACGAGTTGACGAATTAATGGATAGTCAGGAAGAGCATTTACCTAGCCATGAGTCCATAAATCAGTTGGATAAGATGGAGATTTATCTTCAGGTATTCCATCATTTTCTGCCTCAGGCGATGGATTTTCCCAACTTGGCGGTACCCTACACCTTGTTTTTGCGATCGCTTCGAGAGAAACTCCATCCAGTAGGGGTTCGGGATATCCAAGCAGTGAATTTGCCATCAGGCTTGACATTCCACGTTGATGTTGGGGATCGACTGGGCTGTGACTTTTACTATGGTCATTACCAAGAATACTTTGATGCCCAACTCTTTTTAGGTCTGCTGGATGCCAATTCCATTGTGCTAGATGTAGGAGCAAACTTTGGTTACTACGCCGTATCATCAGCTACCAAATTAACTTCTAGGGGTTGTGTTCATGCCTTTGAACCTAACCCAGATGCCTACCAGCTTTTACAACAAAATGTAGAAGTTAACCACTTACAACAGTTAGTTTCTTGCCATGACCTATGCGTCGGTGCTGAAGATGGAGAAACAGACTTTTATATTACCCAGGAATCCGCATTTAGTGGTATGGATGATACTAAACGGTCTGTCTTGCGTGAAAAGATTACAATTCCAGTGCGTAGTCTAGACTCCATACTTCCCGAGTTGGGATTATCCCAGATAGATGCCATCAAGATTGATGTAGAAGGATACGAATTTGCCGTATTAAATGGTGCCATAGAAACCATTCAGCGCTCACCAAATCTAGTGATCATGATGGAAGTGAGTGCCAAGAATCTAAATGAGCACAGACGGGAAGCATTGATGTCCTCTCTTGTGAATCTTTACAATCAAAACCTCCGAGGCTGGATCGTGGATTCTAACCCAAGAGTACTCAAATCCATACCAACTCCAGAAGCAGCACTAACGTTAGGGAGTGCTACAAGCGCTAATTTATTCCTAATGGTTTCTGGCTCAGAGCGTGAACATCAATTGAGTAAAATCTATCATAATTTACAGACAAAGGAAGATAGTAATCAACTCAAAGAACCTGATATAGCGTTTGTATCTGGGTTGTGAACATAGTCCCAAAGGGCAAGAGGCAAAAGGCAAGAGGCAATAGGCAATAGGCAAGAGGCAATAGGCAATAGGCAATAGGCAATAGGCAATAGGCAATAGGTAAAAGGTGGGTGCATCTCATATTTGAAAATTTTGTGTAGTGGACTGGCACAGCTAAAATAGTGGAATAGAAGGATGATTATTTGAGGTCAAAAAAATGGGAAGAGGTCGTAGAGATAAAGTGCTGCTGACAATCGAACAAAGACGAAGACTAGAAAACATCAGTCGCAATGGCTATGCTCCTGCCAAGAAAATCCTGCACTAAGCGGGTTCTTCTGATGTGTGACGAAGGAGAACAAGCGATAGATAAATGGACAGATGAAGGGATAGCCCTTGCTTTAAATCTACATCGAAATACCGTAGGGCGTATCAGAAAAAGATATCTGACCCAAGGAGAAGAACCAGCACTCAATAGAAAGTTAAGAAAGAAACCACCAACTCCACCAAAAATAGATGGCGCGACAGAAGCCCAAATCATTGCCATGTGTTGTTCAGACCCTCCAGAAGGAAGAGCAGATTGGACGATTAGACTACTGACATCGGAACTGAAAAAGCGAAGAGTAGTCACAGAAATCTCTCGTGAAACGGTACGTCGCACTTTAAAAAAAACCAGCTACGTCCTTGGAAAGTAAAACGTTTCTGTATTCCTGAACGAGATTTGGCCAGATTTGTCGCCCAGATGGAAGTAATTTTAGACCTTTACTGTTCATCCCATTGTCGAGATCAGCCATTGATTTGTATGGATGAAGCATCAGTCCAACTCCTAGATCATCTCTATAAACCGATTAAAATGCAACCGTCGTCTTGACCAGAAAGAAGATTATCACTATACTCGTGAAGGGACACAAGCCCTGTTTATGTTTTTTGACCCTAATGCTGGATGGCGGCGAGTTAGCAATCGAGACCATGGCCTATTGGCCACGCTACGCGAACGGTCTCGTGTAGACTGGGCGGAAGAAATTCGCCAATTACTGGATGTTGACTATCCCCATGCTCTTAAAGTCAAGTTAGTCTGCGATAATCTCAATACTCATAATATTGCTTCTCTTTATGAAGCTTTCCCGGCTGATGAAGCTCATCGTCTTGCCAGACGACTAGAAATTTATCATAAGCTGTTGCGCATTTAAACTGTGATAACAGCATTGCCTTTGTTTTTTATTTTTCGTACCCATTTTATAATTAACCCTCCTTCATTTAAAAGATGATTTAACAAACATTCTAATTCTTCAATTGATTTGAAAACTCGATTGGCAATATATTCTTTTGCTGAATGCCAAACCAATTCAATTAAGTTATAATCAGGACTATACTCGGGAAGATA
>NZ_JAAHGN010000879.1:0-3270 GCF_010672485.1 Moorena sp. SIO2C4
TTACGATCTGCCAGCTGACAATAACCAGGGTAAGGCGGTTCTGGGATGTTCGAGAGTAGTGGGGATGGCGCGGCTACGAGCGGTGGTTGCGATCGCTCTTTGACACCCGACTAAGCCATCTGGTATGGTTGCTACGACTTGGGCTTTTTCTAAGATATCTACCCCGTGCACTGCCATCTGCTGTGCGTCTTGGCTGAGATGGTCACACTGAGGATTCACTAGCACGAGCTGCGATAACCCCATATTTTTCATCACTCGTGCTACAGAACCCACATTCAATGGACCAGCGGGTTCTACTAAAACAATCCTGACTCCCATATACATTTTCAAGGTTGAAGGTTGTTCTTGCCCAGGCGTCCCTTGTTGGGTAGGTTGAAGGTCACCCTTCAACCACAAAACAGTTGCACCATTTGTGCAAGTTCAAGACTTACGCCAAACTGGGCAACAAACGCGCTGATGTTGTAGGCTGCGTTATTAAGGCACCCTACAGCTAGAGTCCCTTAGAGTCGTTCCGTAAGTCCTGCTCCCTCTTATCCCTGGTGATGGGAATGGTGCTATGTTTGAAGGCAACTTTGGTATTAACCACTTGATATTAACCTGAGTTGGACTCAAGTCTGGACTAAAAATTCCTCTGGATCAGTATTCCAATTTACCCAGCGAATTGCCTCACGGGCTGATTCTACATGAGGCGGCACTCGCATAATGTGAACAAAGTTGGTGCTAGGACAAGTCATCTTGAGTAGAAAAATTGGCTCGATATCGATATCGTTATTAATTTTTAATAGGGTGTATTCTTCCCAGGAATCTAATCGCTGTGCTTCTAGGTCTTGGCAAATTCGGGCGTAACCAATCCCCTCAATCAGGACTCGCCTAAGTTCAGCGTTGGGTTCTTCTAAAAGCCACCCAGCTTGCCACTGCTTGGGGTTGACTTTACCGTATTTTTCTGGTAATTTCACGCCATGATAAGAGTATAAGCTGAATCCATCGGCAAACTCCATGGCTGGCTGTCCTTCTCTATGAAGGCGGTGTTGAGTGTCAAAGGAGAGCTTGGTTGGGCGATCGCAAACGAAGCAGATGTTTTCAAATGGGAACATCCAACTACAGTGTTTGGCTAGGGATTGGAATATTTGCCATGTGGTTTGATGGTGAGGGCAATTTAAGACGGAAATATAAAAGTCAAACCGACTACTGTAAATACTCCAGTATAAGGGTGACATGAATAGTCTCAATTCAGTCCCAAGTTGTTCAAGTACTTGCAAGCCCAGTCGAATTCGCTGTTGACTAACTGTTGAGGTATCTAGTTCATATAACAATTGGTTTTGCAATTGCCTGTGTAGTTGGGTTCCCATGGAAGTGTCCAAGGGTTGCCACAGTTTCTCTTCAAGTTGACGGCTAATCCGTTTAATGTTAAGCTTTTGCCCGAGTTGGTAGAGTAGCTCTTGTTGGAGTTCTTTGCCGAGTTGGGTGTTGAGATGTTGCCGTAGTTGACTGATTAATTGACTCTCTAGTCGTGGCTGGAGTTTACTCTCTAGTTGGCTGTCAATGTGTTGCTGGAGTTGGTTCAGGATAATTTTAAAAAAACCGTAAGGGCTATCACAAAAAACAATATCTGGTACTGGTTTGCCAATGGCTGTATAGGCAGCGTTTATGGCTAGTGTTGCTTCGTGACGATCAATAACTCCAGTTAAAAAAGATAAGTTGTGCCATTTTTCTTGATAAAATGAAATTAAAGTCTCTTGCTCTGGGGTAAGATGTTTTATGTTGGGTTGCCACATATCGCTATATCTGTGTTTTATATTCCCATTTAATCCCGATTTGACAATAGTGCTGAGTGCTGAGTGCTGAGTGCTGAGTGCTGAGTGTAGTAAGTGGGGAAGTGTTTTCATCCAACGGTAGTTAGCTAGGAGTTATGGGATCTAATTAGTTATTCAGGTTAAGCTGGGTGTTTTTATACTAAAGTAGGTTTTTTTGTAACAATTATTCACAAATTAGGTAAGCTCTCAGGTATTAGGTAAGCTCTTAGGTAATGCGCTACGCGCACGCTACGCGAACAGCTATCAGCTTGTGTTTGACTGCTTAGGATTGAGGATTAAATAATATGGCTATTCGGTACATTTTCTGCTAAAATAATAAGTTAAATTAAATAAACCTACTACGTTATATAGCTTTGATATTTTGATAGTTTATTTTTTAGGCTAAATTAGCATACTAATTACGGAAGAACCCCCCTCTAGATCAATCATCGCTGTATTCTACAACGCTAGATTTTTTGAAATTGGTTATAAGATAGCTACGATAAGAAATTACTCGTCGCTAATCACAATTACCAAAGCATGAACTGGTTTACCCTATCCCGCAAACACTGGTCAACTACCAAATTCCTAGCTTTATTCCTCTGTAGCTGTTTCCTAATTATTAGTTGTGGTGGTTCTCCGAGCAATCAACAGACAGGTTCCTCCATCACCAGTAACAGTAATAGACTCACCATCGGTACTACCCTAAAACCGAGAACCCTCGATCCAGCCGATGCCTACGAACTAGCAGCTAGTAACATCCATTACAGCTTAGGCGATCGCCTTTATACCTACAAGCTGGGTACCTCAGAATTAGTGCCACAACTGGCAACTGCTATGCCTACCATCAGCAAGGATGGCTTAACTTATACCATTCCCCTACGCCAAGGTGTAGTCTTTCATGATAACACCCCATTTAACGCTGAAGCCATGGCATTTTCCTTGCGTCGGTTTATCGAAAATGGTGGCAAGCCCTCTTCTCTACTGGAAGGTTTGGTAGATTCGATTGAACCCTCTGGAGAGTACGAACTGACGATTAAAATCAAAAATCCCTTCGCTGCCTTTCCAGCACTGTTAGCTTTTTCTGGAACCTGTGCTGTTTCCCCCAATGCCTATGAAATTGGTAGTGGTAAATTTGAACCGACCAAATTTGTAGGCACTGGTCCTTATAAGCTAGTCAAGTTTAGTCCTAATGGGATTCGCCTAGATGTGTTTGAAGAATATTGGGGTAAAAAACCCCCCAATCAGGGATTAAACGTTCAAATCCTCACCAATTCGGCTAATTTATTCAATTCCATCAAGACCGGTGCTGTAGACATTGGTTATCAAAGTTTAGATCCCGATCAAATCCTCAGTTTGCAAAAAGGAGCAGCTTCTGGTGGTTGGCAAGTCATAGAATCTCCCAGCAATAATATTAACTACATGGTGCTCAATACTCAGATGGCACCCTTGGATAAACCAGAAGTCAGACAAGCGA
>NZ_JAAHGN010000088.1:0-12223 GCF_010672485.1 Moorena sp. SIO2C4
TCAGGTAGATGTCTAGTCAGGTAAGCTGTTACCAAATCAAATAACTTTAAAATCAGAGATAGTCTCAATCCACACCCTTGCTCCACATTTGAGGGGATCATCGGGGCGATACATCACTCGACAGGGCCCATTGACTTCCACGGTATGACCATAAGTGTTTTGAGAGCCTCGTTTGACGGTAATCACAGGGTTGCGCTCTCCCGTCGTGAGATTTTTCCGAATTACCCTTTGATTAACATGAATCACAGCCTTAGTGTACTCTCTGCGCTTTGACCAGTTCCGCTTTGGACCGCGAGTGCCAGGAGTAACTACTGGCATGCCATCAAACAGAGGAATCACCCAAGTTCTACCCACTTTATAGGCTCCTTTCACTCTGCCTTTGCTCAGAAGGTAACGGACGCGAGTGGCGGAAACACCTAGTAAATCGGCGGCTTGTGCGGTAGAAATCATCATGGGTGGTTAACCATTGCGTTAACGATACTGTTAATATAACAGAATTTTGGAGAAGATGCAAGGAATAGGATTTTAGGTATTAATTACTAGGTCTAGGTGCAGGGAGCAGGGAGCAGGGAGCAGGGAAAAAATTCTGTATAGTGCGTTCGCTTTTAGCGTGGCCTACGGCCAATCGCGTAGCGGCTCTTTTGGAGCATCCCGTAGCGTGACCTATGATCAATCGCATTCGAGGCAAAGCGCCTCCGTTGCGGCTTTCCAAAAAACTATTGCATTGACGCATCAATAATGACTGTGGGTGGCCACATCAAAGTTAATTATTAGCTACAGTAAATGCGTTCGCGTAGGGTGACCTATAGTCAATCCCATTATCAGTCAAAGCGCCTAGTTCTGGGTTTCCAAAAAACTATTGCATTGGCGCACCGATAAATCCATAGGGGAGATAGTTTTTTGATAAAATAATAATATCATGTCCGGATAATTAGTGATAAAAAACCTTCTGGGATTACACCTTACTCTTTTACTTCTGCCTTCGATTTCCGCCTAGTGTAAGTATTCAACCGGACATGATATTAAAACTAATTAAGTCCGATTTATTCTTAGCCTTTGATTTTGCCGCTGCCATAGGAATCCACATATAACTAGCCCAATCACAAGAATTGCAGAGACAATGCGAAAACTTACTTGTTCTCCAAACACTAAAGCCTCAACTGGCGCTGTTGTCACTGAAAATTGGGTGTCTACTGGGAGTTGGCTAGCAGATAAGCGGGAAAACAGAATTCCAATCAGCGTTATACCCATAACCTGACCTAAGGCTTGTGAAAAGAACCAGAGTCCAGAGGCAACACTGAGATATTGTGGAGGTATGCTGCCCATAATCGCACTTTGGTTAGAAGGTTGGAAAAAACCGCAACCGATTCCAAAGGGGAGCATGCGCAATAAATAGCCCTTAACCGTCAACTCTTGGCTAAAGGTGCTGATTGTCAAGCAGCCGATCAGTAATAATGTCATTCCGATCGTACTAATGCTTCTTTCGCCAAAACGATCGGCCAGGTATCCAGCTACAGTACCTACACAGATTGCTAATATAGGCAGCACCGCTATCAATAATCCTACTTGTTGTTCGGAATAATGCTTAACGAGTTTTATAAAAAAGGGCAAAATGAACATGACAGCAGTGGCAAAAGCATAGTAAATTAAACTTAGCAGTAGACGGAAACTTAATTCCCGCGATCGAAATAAACTCAGGTTCAGCAATGGTCGATCTGATTGCTTCTGAGACCACAAAAAACTAACGCAACCCATTACCGCGATCACAAATAAAACCCAGGTTATTTTGCCATCTAAATCCTCTCCTTGTATGCGTGTTATTCCCAGGAATAAACAAGTTAACGTTATCGCTAAAATCAATGCTCCCCAAAAATCAAAATCCGCATCTGACCTATTGCTACTGCCCCTGGGAACTGCCAGCATCGCTAACACTATGCCGATGGAACAAATTGGCACATTAACCAAGAAAACTGAACGCCAACCCAAGTGCTCTATCAGCACTCCTCCTGCCGTCGGTCCCAATGATACGCCCACCCAACCCGTGCTAGTAATAATCCCCAGGGCTAGTCCTCGCTTGGCATCAGGGAACACTTCAGTCGCGATCACGGGCGCTAGGACTGCAATAAACACAGCCCCGATTCCCTGAAATATACGTGCTGCAATCAATAAGTTAATTGTAGTGGCGATTCCACAGATCAATGAACTTATGGTAAATGCTGCGAGTCCGATCATATAGAGCCATTTCTTGCTCCACATATCCCCCAAGCGAGCCACACAAAGCACCAGGATCGCCAGCACCAGAAAATAACTCATAGGAACCCATTCAACAGTGGCAAAGTCGCTATGCAAATCTTCTACCAGTGTTGGCAAAGCCAAATTGACAATATGAACATCTAGGGAGAACAGAAACGTTCCTAAACTCACAGCCAATAAGACCCACCATTGTTTAGAGATAGCTGTTTCACTGGCTTCTTGACTTTTCATATGCTCTCACAAATAGTTATTTTGGCTCTTTGGTACTTACTAGATCAATCCTAAATGAGTTGTACAACAAAAGCTTATTCAATTCTTTACTAAGTAGGTGGGTTTAATTATCCGTCAAATAGCGATTGATAGTCACAATGTTTAAAACATCTTGACTACAGTTTTCCAGCTTCATTCTGGAATTCGGAGTTTTAACGTTTATTTATGCCCACCTACTTATCCAGTAATTTTAGCGCTTATCCTCCAGAAGAGTTGCACAAATAATTTAGGCTCAGTCTACACCAACAGCCATTGGACCATACCATTGACTATACCATTTACGAAGCTCTTTACTCGTGGCACCAAAAGGAGGTTTATCTTTTTGCTCCAGAAGATGAGCAACCATTGCAGAGCTACGTGCACAGAGGAATAGTCCTGTTCCATAGGGTGGCATCCAGGGTTATTTCATTCTGGATCTAGGTAACGAGTTTAAAGGCTTTCAGCCATCACATACCTGAATGCTCGAAGGCTGAAAAGACGTATCCTCGTCAATGCATAAAATATTGCAATTTAGAATGAAACAGCCCTGCTCTAATATTTATCGGGCACCGACAGAAATTTTAATTTATCCGACCAACTCTCATGTGTAATGGCCATTGAAATAAAATTTTCCTCTCGGGATCGCCCCAAGCCTTGACTAGACGCTTGGAGAATTCTAACATTGGTTCGTGGGATTGAACATAAATCATTTTTTGAACAGCAGACACACTATTCAAATATCCAAGGAATTCTTCCATGTTCCATTGGCATTCCATTGTGAAAATAGGTGTTTTTAACTCAGCAAAAGGGAAAGGAATGGTTTGATACTTTTGAATAAGTAGTTTTATTTCTTCAGCTCCAAACTGGTCAAAGACAGTAGTAAAAAAATCTCTCAACATTTGCTTCAAATGTTCTTCTTCTCGGAGCAAATTAAAATACCAGTATCCCCAGATAGCAATAATTCCTCCAGGCTTAGAAATCCGCTGAACTTCCTGATAAAATTCTTCCAGATTAAACCAATGAACTGCTTCGGCAACAGTTATTAAATCTATAGATTGATTCGCTAGCCCAACTTTTTCTGCAACTGCCAAAGAATATTTAATCTTATCATGATTAAATGCATAACTAATTTGCTTTTCGCTAGCATCTGTAGCATAAATTTTTTGAAAATGAGATGTTAATCCCAAGGCTACTTGACCATTACCAGTTGCACAATCCCAAGCAGCTTTACATTCGGTGACTTGAGTAGCTAAATACTCGAATAAAGCTTCTGGATAATGAGGTCTATAGTTTGCATAATTATCTGCTTGCTTCGAGAAATAGTCCTTAAATTGTTTGACCAAGTTTCTTCTCCTACGAACTTTCGCTCTCCTCCGACGCCAAGACCCGCCGGTTCAGTATTCTCTAGCAACCCGGTTTCTTAACCGATGCTCTAGCTTGATGATACCCTCAACCAGACGAGATAAAACACTGAACCTCTTGTGCAATCAAGTGAGGAGCATAGCCAGTTGTATTAATGAACAGAGTTCGACTTGGGGCTAAATCTTCTAAAATGGATCTAGTTTCGTATGGATTATAGTTGCATTTTTCTGCAACAATAATCTTTAAGCAATCTCGTAATTCATGTATGGAAAAGTAACCTTTATTCACTTTTGCTAGGATCTCTTGTGTTTGTTCATGGGCAAAAAGATTGCTATACTCTGGTATCCCTAATTCAGCAAAACTACTGATTTTATTTTCATTGTAATTAGATTTTATTGGGCTAGATTGCGCAATGCGATCAAACAAATCCTTACGAGTTAACAGGCGTTCCAATCGGACATAGTTAGGAGCTTCCAAAACTAAAAACTTAGCTTTTGGTAGAATTTTGATTGCGTATTTTACCTCCTGCTTTCCTCGCAAACCATCAAAAAGTAGCGGAAAGCAAAGTTGAGACGGATTAATCTGTAATTTGCTCAAAATATGGACTATTCCCTCAGGAAAAAGTTCCTTATAGCGACGGGTATAGGAGAAGCGTGTAACACGGCAGGTAATATCATCTTCTTTTTCTGCTCCATCGATCTGCATCACCGTCGGAATAATAAATTTATCAGTTAAAGTACGACGATTAGGAAACAGCGTAAAGTTTAGCTCTGTATCGGATAAAGCATTGATAAGTGTACTTTTACCGACTCCCGTCAACCCAACTAAAATAAACAAGGGCTGTTCAACAAGCGGCAGCCAGCCATCAACCGCTGATAATCCGTATCTAATCCCAGAGCTCAACTCTATAGACTCTATAGACTTAGTTTGTTTTTGGTTTAATGGCATTATTAGTAAAGTGTTATAGACCTAAGCATTCTTCACTCAAAGTGAGAATATTATTCACAATTATCAAAAGCAAAACATTGATTAACTATGTGGGGCAATTCGTTGTCAATATCAATACCAGTCCCTCGTTTAGCCAGCACTTTAACCTCATTGAGAATGCAATTCATTAAAACCCTATTATTGGTCACTCCCTCTTGACCAATTTGTTCCAGAGCTAACTCAACTGAAGCTCTGCCCGATTGCATTCCTAATGCTAAGTTATTTTTGTTTGTCAAACTAGCAAGAGCTAAACTTTGGTAAAGCATCGGATCTTTAGCAATTGCTTTGACGTGAACCCCAGCATAGTGAGTGAACGCATTTTTTCCCATAATGGGTAAAATAGGCGGAATTGAAATATGGGAATATTCACTCACAATATGGTATAGATCCTTAAGATAGTTAAACTCCCAAGGCAATTCTGATTCAACCATCTCGCCCAAATTGACCAACAATGTTGCTAAATCAACAATACCAGCACGTTCTCCTAACCCCATCACAGTTACATCGATAATGTCTGCTCCAGCCTGGTAAGCATCAAGAGCATTAGCCAGTGCTAAACCTCTATCATTGTGACAATGAACAGCAATTTTAGGATATAGCTGTTGTCCAGCTAGTTTTTCCTTCAAAGTTTTGACAAAATACGAGTAACTGCGATCGTTCTTAAATGGAGTAGCATATCCTGTTGTGTCTGCGATGCTAATAATATCTGCGCCTGCTTGTACCGCAGCGCTTGCTACTTCAATAACTTGTTCGATTGAGGTACGTGTCGTATCTTCTGGTGTATAGCGAATTAATAGGTTTGGGTTTTGTGCTTTGGCATAGCCAATAACTTCCACCACTTGCTCAATGGCATTTTCGATTGTAATTTGGTAGTCACGCTCTAAACGGTGATTGGCAACACTCAAGAAGATACCCAAAAAATCGATTTTACAATCTAATGCTTTTTGAACATGATCGATGCGACAAAGAGAGTGAGCACCAATCTTAGCATTCAATCCCGCATTAGAAACCAAGGCTACAGCTTCACAAATTTCAGGATCAACAGCAGGATTTCCTACTTCAATAATATCAATACCAATTCGATCTAAAAGTTGAGCAATTAATAACTTGGTTTCAGGGGAAAAATAAACACCAGGAGTTTGTTCTCCTTCTCTTAGGGTAGAGTCAAGAATCTGCAACATTAAGTTAAAAAATATCCTTTTCTGGTAATTAACTAAGCGTAGTCAAAACTTGCTTCCAGGCTTGAGGGCATCATAGAATTAAATGCAGTCGTTTTCAATATGAGCATGGAAAATCAGTTTACCACTACTGGGGTCAGTGGCAATGGCTTCTGTGAGGCTTTGTAGCTCGATGCCTCTGTTAGACAGGGTTTCGACCATCTCAATTAAATCTTTGAGTGAGCGTCCCAACCGGTCTAAACGCCACACCACCAGTACATCTCCAGTTCGGGCGATGGATAGGGCTTGTTGTAAACCGGGTCTGGCAGCATTACTACGACCGAATCTGGTTTACTCGTATTCCCTCGAAGCACTGCACCCCTTGATGACTGCCATTTTCTAAGATGTGTCAGGCAGTCAGGATAGATAGTCCCTGAAAATGAAAAATTACCAATCAAGTCGTTCAGGTTTCTATTCCGAACATACAGTTGCTCTGGATTGAACCTGGGTCCGTCAATATCTGTACCAATATATCGATATCCCATGTTATATTAGTATCTCCTAAGGTATAACTAAGCTTAGATTTATCTCTCAATTCAGCTCTACAACCCAGTGTCGAGGTAAAACTTGAAGCCCAGATTCACTTGGCTTGATTGCTTATAAGTGTTCACTACATACTTGACTCACTTACTAGTCAAATTAGTACCACTATCCTCACCCAAGACCAACATCTGGTTCAAGCTAGACATTCTTCCATATCCTCAATACTTCCCCAGCTTCATGGGGAAAGCATTTTTCTTCATAAATCTTAAAATAGGTTGGTGGCGATCGCCTATTTCCTGAATTTTTACTTTATAAATGCTCTGTTTGAGCAAATATATAGTTTTTAACCTCCCCAGCTTCAATCTACATCTTCTTACTCTAGAATGATTTGCCCTGCACAATGTAGGGGATGATCCGGGGGATACATTACTCTAGATGGTCTATTGACTTTCACGGTATGACCATAAGTGTTTTGAGAGCCTCGTTTTACGATAATCAACAGCGTTGCACTCCCCTTGAGATTGTTGCAAATTACCTTCTGATTAACCTGGATAACAGTAGTGGTAATCTCTACCCTTTGAGCAGTTCCAAAAAACTATTGCATTGGCGCACCGATAAGTCAAATGGGTGGCGACATCTGTGGCTAATCGTATTAATGACTAATTACAGTAAATGCGATCGCGTAGCGGCTCTTTTGGAGCATCGCTTTTAGCGTGGCCTACGGCCAATCGCGTAGCGGCTCTTTTGGAGCATCCCGTAGCTTGACCTATGGTCAATGCCATGATCAGCGCCTCGGTTCCAAGTTTCCAAAAAACTATTGCATTGGCGCACCGATAAGCCAAATGGGTAGCGCTATAGCAAATTTCAGGCAAATACTTGATATTTGGCTAAAATTACCATAATATCATAAATAGGTTGATACAGCAAGCCCACCGAGACGAGCCGTAACCAACCGGGAGCGAGATGCCAGACCCATAGCTTTGCCCGGCAAGGTCTGCCACTGGCTCTTGCAATCAAGAAGGCCACTTATTTGAACTTCCCCATCCGTCGCAGGAATAGGGATTCCCAGGCACAACCTAATTGGCTGTTATCGACCTGGGCGTAACTTTCCCCCGCACGGTCGGTAGCTGGTAGGGTCAATACCCAGTTTTTTTTTGAGACCCTTATTTTTTATATTAACACTATTTAAAATTCATCCCCGACCTAAGAGGACGGGGTATTCTTTTCCCTTTAAAACTCTCTCCTTCGAGAATAATGAAAAATTATCCAAAGAAGGATCCACAGACACACAACCCAAGTTGTGCCAAAGCCCAGGTCGATGGATATCAGCAAGCTCTTAGGGATTTTGGCATCACTGAATTACTCGCGAAGCTCAGCCATTGCAGTGAAACTGGCTTCCATACCAGGCTACCGATCCAGCCTATTGAAGCTGATGCTATTGCTGCAGTGCTAATTCAGCAACTCACTACCAGTCTCAACCCTAGCTGGCTAGCTCCCTATCTCCATGGCTTTCAACATCACCAAGGAGTAACAGATATAGCCTGGGAAAACCATTTGCTTTCTTTAGCGCTGGAGGTGGCATCATGAACAAACCTGATGCTTCCTTAACTCAGGCCAAGCAAGAGCTAATTAAACAATACAGCTCCTGTCAACTCGGGATGACACCAAAGGAATTCTACAGCAAATGGCCCGTGACTCACTCAATGATGGCCATGATTTGCTCCCGTTCGGTAGCGACAGTGGGGCGCTGGTTTAGCCGGGGTCGTAATTATCTGCGGCCTCAACCATCGGATTTGCGTCATCTGGCTCTGATGGATTTTTTGTTGGAGCACTTTGAGGAGATTCCCGTTCGCGTAGCGTGGCCTTTGGCCTTAGAACTGCGGAACATGCTCTGTCCCCCAAATCACGATCAGTGCTGACAGCTTGACCGCTGATAGCTGAATGCTTACAAGAAAACTTGTCAATTGTTAATGGTTTTTAGATTAACAATTGACAAGTAACAAGTTAGATCGAGAGAGTTGGTAATTTGTATTCCAAGAGATAATCTATTCCTAGAAAAATCACCTTCCAAATCCGCGCTTACCTCGACGTGAGCGCATTTCTTGACGAATTTGTTGGCGCTGTTCCTCGGTGAGAATACCCCTCATATCTTCTCGTGCTGACTTGTGAATCTCGCGCATTTGGTCTCGCTGCTCTTGAGAGAGATTCATACCCTCCCTTGCTTCTCGGAGTTGACGGCGCAGTGTTTTTATAGTTTGGAACCGCCGTTGTTGCTCGGGAGTGAGAATATCCTCAATTTTAGCTTCAGTATTGTTACGGATGTTTTCAAAC
This sequence comes from Moorena sp. SIO2C4, assembly GCF_010672485.1. Lineage (NCBI taxonomy): Bacteria > Bacillati > Cyanobacteriota > Cyanophyceae > Coleofasciculales > Coleofasciculaceae > Moorena > Moorena sp. SIO2C4. The sequence goes on from NZ_JAAHGN010000088.1 coordinate 8,883, forward strand.
TGCTCTTTTTGCTGGTTAGTAAGGTTAAGTTTGGATAAAAATGGAGGCATTCCTTCGGCGTTAACTGCCATGGGAAAAGTAGTGAGGGTAATTGCTGCGATACCTGCAAATAGAGAAAAGCGTTTGATGTTCATGATGTTCACTCTTTAGCTATTTATAAGTATGTATTTTGTGATCTGATTTCTGTTTGATGTCTCTATCCTAAAAACGGAGAGGGTGAAACCACATGAGGCAAAAGACCTGAATTCCTCTAGGACTTTAGTCCTGGGCTAGATATGACCAATGGGTCTTGCGTTACCTTCGACACATGGATTAAGGTTGTTGGTTGTTTGTTATTGGTTGTTTACAAGAATCGTGAATGCGCCATCCTATTCACATTACTAACCACCCAATTCGATTTCTGCTCTACCTGGAGTGGATACTGCTGATCATTACCGCTTTGGTGGAATTACTAAAACTTCCTTTTCCCCCGCTACCTAGGTCGCCACTACTCAATCTTGTTTTCCTGGGAGTATTTGGGTTAATGGGATTGAGATTACCAACAAATCAGCCTATTTATAAGATACTTTACACCGCCGCCGAAATTGGGGTAATTCTCTTAGCGTCCATAGTGGGACACATTCGGCTGTTGCAACTGATGTTAATTATATTAGTTGTTCGCAACTGTTTTATCTTTGAGTTCCAAGGTCGCTTAGTGATGACTGGATTTGCGCTGATATTATTCCTAATGAGGCAAATGGTTCGATTTCAGCATCATGCTCTGAGGCATCGTCCTCCCTTTAGACCACCTCCTGTGTTCAGACCACCACCGACAGGGTTGATTCCGGAGCGATTACTATTTATCTTATTGAGTTCTGTCTTGATATTTGTATTGGTTTTAATCGTTTTGCAGCTATTAGTGGATGCTGTACTATCAGAACGAAAAAGTCGGGAAGACCTGGCACAGGCTAATGCTCAACTGCGTCAATATTCCCTCCGGATTGAAGATATTGCTACGCTGCAAGAACGTAACCGTATTGCTCGGGAAATTCATGACTCCTTAGGACATTCTTTAACTGTATTCAATTTACACTTGGAAGCAGCTTTAAGACTATTACAATCTGACCCGGCTGAAGCCAAAGAATTTATATTAGAAGCGAAACAACTGGGTAAAACTGCTCTGAAGGATGTACGTCAATCCGTTGCTTCCTTGCGTTTAAATCCTTTACAAGAGCAATCTCTAGAAAATGCGATCGCATCCCTAATCGACGACTTCCAAAAGTCCACAGCCATCTCACCCACATACCATCTTAACCTAAAGCGTTCAATCCCTGGCGACATCAAAATCGCAGTTTACCGTATTGTCCAAGAAGGGTTGACAAATATCTTTAAATATGCTAAACCTACTCAAGTATACATCCAAATTAAGACAGCAACAGATTTACAATTAATTATTAAAGATAATGGTATTGGATTTTCCCTCAACCAGAACACAACCGGTTTTGGTTTACAAGGAATGCGAGAACGCACCCAAGCCTTAGGAGGAACCTTTAAAATTGAGACAGCACCAGGAGCTGGCTGCAAAATTATCGCTCATTTTCCCTTACCAAAGGTTTAATTTATATAGCAATCAGCAATCAGCAATCAGCAATCAGCAATCAGCGGTCAGCAATCAGCAATCAGCAATCAGTTATCAGCAATCAGTTATCAGCAATCAGCGGTCAGCAATCAGCGGTCAGCTATCAGCTATCAGTTTATGCTTACATGAGCTTTTACCCAGACTTTCAATTTTCATTAATCTCGAACTATTAAATTATCCCATTTGAGGTTGATTTTCAGCTGACAGTTGATAACTTTATTAATGATGATTCGTATTTTACTCGTAGATGACCAGAGTCTAATTCGGCGTGGATTAAAAGCCTTGCTGAAGTTAGAAGAAGACTTACAGGTAGTCGGTGAAGCCGAGAATGGACAAACTGCAATTAGTTTGGTAAAAACTTTACAGCCAGATGTTATACTAATGGATATTCGGATGCCTGTCATGGATGGCGTCGCTGCCACTCGGGAAATTTGTCAGCAATTCCCAGATACAAAGGTATTAGTACTAACTACCTTTGATGATGACCAGTACGTTACCCAAGCCATACAGTGCGGAGCAGCCGGATATTTGCTGAAGGATACCCCTCCAGAAGAATTAGCCCAGTCAATTCGAGCGGTGCAAAAAGGTTATACTCAGTTAGGCCCTGGTATAGGCAGAAAAGTCGCTGCTCAAATGCGAGACCCAACTCCGAGTCCACCTCCGGGTTGGGATGAACTAACTCCCAGAGAGCAGGAAATTTTACGACTAATTGCTACCGGTGCTAGCAACCGAGAGATTGCTCAGACGTTGTATATTTCTGAAAAGACCGTGAAAAACCACGTTACTCATATTTTGAGTCGGTTGAATGTACGCGATCGCACTCAAGCAGCAATTTTAGCAAACTCCATGTTTGTAAATTTTAATGATAACTGATTATTGAGCTAGCATTTGTAAGCTGTCAGCCGTCAGCTGTCAGCTGTCAGCTTTATGAATTCCTGACAGCAGACGTAACAGAGATTAAAGCAATCCTTGCCTCTTTTATTCAAAAGCTGTTCCCACCTATAGCAATCTTAAATCATTTGTAAAATCACTGGACTTGTTAAAAAATAGCTCTTTTTCCCTTATGATCTGACTTCTGCCTTCTGCCTCCTGCCTTAAAGCAGCAAATTTATTTCACGAATCAGATAGGACTGCTATAAAGTAGCACTTATAAATAGCTCATAAACAATATTGCTGATTTCTGATAACATCAAAATATTTATTACTGTTCCCTGTTCCCTGCTCCCTGTTCCCTGTTCCCTGTTCCCTGTTCCCTTTACTATATATGAGTTCCTCTTCTCAATCTGAAACTTTGATAATTGCCTACTTTTTTGGCGCTCTTCTCGCTATCACCGTTATGGTTTACTTGCTCAGAGGTTTTGGTATTCTTACCTTTCTTCCTGGTGGTATCCTGTGGCTATTGATCTTGTTATCGATTGGTACAGGTCTAGTTTATGGGGTTCAGAAAACTCGACGTTATTAAGGGAATAGGGAGTAGGGAGTAGGGAGTAGGGAGTAGGGAGTAGGGAGTAGGGGTAAGAAAATTGACTGTAGCTAAGCATTCAGCTATCAGCGTGTCGCGTATCAGCGTGTCGCGTATCAGCCTTGGCCTTTGAGCCACGCTACGGGAATGGCCACGCTACTAGATCGGTACTTTGTGGCATAGGCTTAATGCCTGTGACGTAACGCTGACGGCTGTTCGCGAAGCGTGAGCCTTGGGCTCACGGCTGATAGCTGAATGCTA
>NZ_JAAHGN010000880.1:0-3257 GCF_010672485.1 Moorena sp. SIO2C4
TAATTCGCTTCATCGCTGAGGGTACGTGCTCCCCAAACTCGAATACCTCGTCCGGGAAAGGCACGCAGGCAATTAACCCCAAGGGGATTGAGAATGTCCTGCTCGCGATTGGTCAGATTGAACTTTAGATCCACTATTCCTTCAATAGTTTCGTTGGCTGGTGCTTTGTGAACGCCAAATTGTTGATCGCTACGGGCGTAAACTCCAGCAATGTGACCACAGGGGGGCATCCAGTCGGGACCGTTTTCAGCTTTAATCCAGGGATAATACAAAGCACCGTTTTTGCCTTGCAGTTTCGACCTTTGCTCTGTTACCCTCTCTAGAGACTGAGTCACCTGTACTGCTACTGGAGGGAGCGAGTCTAAGATGGCAAAGCGATCGCCAAGCAGATCACAGTGTTCTAAGATGACATTCTGCATCCTCAACACGTCATCCTGGTCAGGGTTTCCCCGCATTAGATCTGGCACACAGACCAAATCGATCTCATTCAAGGATGCGATCGCTCCTAGTCCTCCACTATCATCTCCCGGTCCTCCCAGTGCTTCTGTGATAGAAACTGTGTCTTCTAGCCGCACAACCAAGCAGAAGCTGCCACCATTCTCAAAGAACCCACGCACAGCATAAGCTAGGTAACCGTCAGCTAGAGGCTGACCAAAAGTTTCTGTGAATTGGGACCATAGGGTAAGTGACTGCGGGGAGTTAATTGGTCCAGTCTCGGCAAACCCTAGGAATACAGGTACACCTGTGAACAGTCCAGGGGCTGGTTTAGGGAATATCTCCTCTCGGTAGACACCTGGTGTCAGTTGCTGGGAAGTTACCATACTTTGATCTTCCTTGTTCCTATGGATTTGGGGTGTAAGCTTTGGGGTGTAAGCTTTGGGGTGTAAGCTTTGGGGTGGGACCCGGGCGCGCGCTGTGGGAAGATTTTGAGCAAAAAAACCCTACTCCCTACTCCCTACTCCCTACTTCCCTACTCCCTACTCCCTACTGGCCTAGCTACCACTAGGTCCTGCCCACTGGCTCAGGCGGAAGATCACAAATTCAGCTGGCTTGGTCACTGCTACACCAATTTCTGTTACCACCTGACCTAAATCTCTGACTTCTGGGGGATTGGTCTCTTCATCACACTTGACGTAAAAGGCTTCCTCAGGTGTATTCCCAAATAAAGCCCCTGTACTCCAGACATTGGTTAGGAAGGCGTTAATATTACGGGTAATCTGCGCCCAAAGTTCAGGATTATTGGGTTCAAATACCATCCACTGAGTACCTTCGTCAATAGATTCCCGCAGATAATTGAACAGGCGGCGGACGTTGATGTACTTAAATTCTCCATTGGCATCACCACCGATGGTGCGTGCTCCCCAGACTCGAATATTGCCATTGAGATTACGGATGCAATTGATGCCTTGAGGGTTGAGTCCATCCTGCTGGGCTTTGCTGATGTTGTACTTGAGACCCAATGCTCCTAATATTGTTTCATTCGCTGGGGCTTTGTGGACTCCTCGTTGTGTATCGACGCGGGCATAGAGACCGGCGAGATGACCACTGGGCGCTACATAGAGCAGACCATCGCCTTTGGGGTTCTGTGTGTTGGTGGCTGGATCGAAGACTTGAATCCAGGGGAAGTAAAAAGCGGCATAATCAGATTTGCTAGGTACATTGCCATCCCCTGGTTGCATGGTTTTCCAAGTATCATCCAAATTTTCCTGACTATCCAAGATAGCGAAGCGATCCTGGGTCTTCTGTTGACAGTGAGTGATGATGGCATCGACAACACTGCTGTTGGTAATGCCAGGGGCAGCAACGATCGCAATTTCGTCAATAGGCTCAAATGTATTTTCTAGGAAGTCAGCCGTAATCTCACTCTCTGCTGCTGCCCGCACCACATAGCAGCGAGTACCACCGTTGTTAAAGAATCCATAGACGGCGTGAGCTAGCTGACGCTGACCTGGATCGGTTGAGAAGTCTCCAAAGAACTTCTTGAACTCACCAAAGTTAGTACACAGCTTTACCTCACCACTAGTAACAGGAGATGAAAAAGGCTTTGTAATATGAGCTGGATTATTGGTTGGATCTATGTCTTGGCTTGGGTCATAGGCAGGGTTTGGTTCTGGAACGTCTATCGAGTCCGGTACGACACCGATAAAACCTGCTGTGCTGGTCCCCACTCCCACAATTGGAGCAGAACCGGAGGAAACTTCCTCGACGTATACACCGGGCGATAAATAGGTTGGCATTTTCTCTACTCCTTGAATAAGTCAAATCAAAGGCTGGATGTGAGCAAAGCTCTCTAACTCTTCGGTTGATATAACTAGGTGTTTCCTAGTTTATTTACTCTGGTCAGAGAAAAATCTTTAAAGCTCTCTAACTCTTCGGTTGATATAACTAGGTGTTTACTACCCCATTTTTTCTGGTCAGAGAAAAATCTTGAATGGTCACTTGCCCTTGGTTCAAGTCTACAAGTTGAGAGGTTTCTTGCTGGTAGCCTTGGGCAACAACTTTAACTATAACCTGGCGAGGACTTGATGTATCCCTAGATGCTTCTAAACCACTCAGGAGATAGTTCCCATCGTTGTCAGCAAAGGTATACTCACCACTCCCCTCAATCTCGACTTTGGCCATAACGACAGCTTGATCGTCTGAGTTGTTGGTGACGTTACCCTCGAGAGCAGTTGGTTGGAAATAGAAATTAACAGTAGGTATCGCGATCGCACCAGTTTCTGGATCTCTTGACACCTCAACCTCGGTCTGATCGGATTCCGGATCAGAACCAGGCGGTATAGTTTTGATGGTTGGGTCAGCACTATAGCGAGTACCCGTACCTGGCAAGGAAGCCGTCAAGGTATATTTCCCATCAGGGAGATCCTGGAAGTAAAAATAGCCGTCAACTCTGGTACGAGTGCGGTCAGGTCGCTCGACCCTCTTTTCCCAGTCATCTCCGTACAGGCCAGCTAGCAGATCTATCTTGCTTTTCAAGCTTTCGGGCATATCGGCAATTTCGACCACTGCTCCGGGAATCACCTGCTCAGTTTGGGCATCTTTAACCTGCCCAGCGATCGCGACCCGATGGCGGATTGTCTCCAACCTGATCTTATTTGACACCAGCACAATCTCCTTAGTCAACTACAGGATTTAAACATCGCCCCCTCAATCCCCCTCTGTCAAAAAGCGAAGCATCCGCTAATTCCCCCCAGTATTGGGGGGTTAGGGGGGCGGGGGACTTTGAGAGTAGTAAGCTGTTGTGCATTTAAACTGCA
>NZ_JAAHGN010000881.1:0-3256 GCF_010672485.1 Moorena sp. SIO2C4
CTGCATCTCTTACAATATCTAAGGAATTCAGGATCGGTACTCCCGAACGAGTTAAGGAGCCAAACACTCGGCAAAAGCGAGCTACAGAGCCTTTTTCATTCAACTCACCAAACAGAGGTATTTTCAACTGCAATGCATCAATCTGTAACTTACCCATGGGGGTTTTATAGTAATATTTAAAAGCTGTAACTAATACAATTATAACAGCAATGGGAATCAATACTTTCCAACTTCTGAGGATGCCGCTCAACCATAACATAAACTTAGTTAAAGCTGGCAATTCCGTTCCTAAATCTTGAAATATCCCAGCAAAGATTGGGATCAGAAACATCGTCATTGCCAGAAAAACCAGTAGAGCTAAGAATCCTACCACACTAGGGTAAGCCATAGCTGATTTGATTTGGTTTTGCAGCCGATTCATATCTTCCAGCAGCTTAGCTAATCGGTTGAGCACTTCATCAAGGACACCCCCAACCTCCCCAGCTTGAACCATACTCACGTAAAGATTATCAAAACAATCTGGATGCTTACGCATAGCATCCGATAGATTAGTTCCTTGTTGTACCTCAGCACTGATGTTCATCAAAGCCTTTTTCAGCTTAGGATTAGAACACTGTTCCCCTAATACCCCAAGACAGCGGACGATAGCCACACCAGCATTAACCATAGCGGCAAACTGACGAGAAAAGACCGCTTTGTCTTTGATCGTGACATTGGTAAATTTTTCGGAAAGGTCTGAGAGGCTAAAGCTAACATCTAAGCTTTTCTTGACGCTGCCAACAGCAGAATACCGATTTTCTAGGATGCTGCGGGCTTGTTCAGGAGTAGCAGCTTCAATTTTTTGTTTTTTGGATTTGCCTGATTTGTCCCGAACTTGAGCAATAAAAGTAGGCATGGCTTTTTTCTAGATTAAGTCTAATCGCAAATTTTATCGATCCAGTCCCTGCTTTCTCTAGACTAGCGGTAAGCCGTTGGCCGTTGGCCACGCTTCGCGAACAGCCCTCAGCCGTCAGCTTAAAATAAACATCGATTGGGATAATTTAATATTAAGAGATTTTAGAGAATTGAAAGTCTGGGGAAAAGCCGATCAAAGCCTATGCTGATACGCGACACGCTGATACGCGACACGCTGATAGCTGATAGCTTACGACTAGCGGGTTGCCTTTGCTCTAGCGCCCTTAGCATTCATCCCTCCAGAACCAGCAAGGATACGTTGCAATTCGTCTGGTTTAGAACTTTTGCCAACTGCTGCTTCCAAAGAGATCAAGCCAGATTTCACCTGATAAGCTAAAGCTTGTTCCAGGGTCTGCATTCCCAATTTCATACCGGTTTGGATAGCAGAGTACACTTGAGACGTTTTTCCTTCCCGGATCAGGTTAGAAATAGCAGGTGTCACTACCATGATTTCCTGAGCCATCGTCCGACCAAACTCACCGGGTTTAGGGTTTTTCTTCGGTACTAGACATTGACTAAAGACTGCAATCAAAGAGTTAGACAGCTGAGCTCGGATTTGAGCTTGCTGTCCAGATGGGAACACATCAATGATCCTGTCTACAGTTTGAGCAGCTGAGTTAGTGTGTAGCGTTGCAAATACCAAGTGACCGGTTTCAGCTGCGGAAATAGCAAGAGCAATTGTTTCCATATCCCGCATTTCACCCACCAAAATCACATCCGGGTCTTCCCGCAGTGCCCCCTTCAGGGCATTGGCAAAGCTCTTGGTATCTTCACCTTTTTGACGTTGGTGAATCAAGCTCTTGATGTTAGGAAACACATATTCTATCGGGTCTTCCACTGTCAGAATATGTTCTGCCCGAGTGCGGTTAATTAAGTCAATCATGGCTGCTAGGGTAGTGGTTTTCCCAGAACCCGTGGGTCCGGTGACCAATACCATTCCCCTTGGTCGTTCACTCATCGAGCGCACCACATCCGGTAAACCCAATTTGTCAAAGTTAGGAATCTTGGAAGACAACGCCCTCAAGCAAGCCGCATAGCAACCCCGTTCTTTGTAAACATTGACACGGAAGCGAGCCAACCCCTTGACACCATAGGAACAATCAAGTTCCCAGTTTTGCTCCAATTCCTTACGCTGTGAATTGTTAAGCATACTGAAAATCAATCGCTGACAGGCTTGAGGGTTCAGGGATTCGTCATCAATGGGTTGGAGTTTACCACTGACGCGGAAGTAGACTGGCGCACCCGCTTGGATGTGCATATCTGACCCCCCCATCTCAATCATCTGCTCCATCAAGTCTTCAATCATCAGTTCCATAATCTTCTCTGCCTTAAAAACGTCAGTAGTCGTTAGTGATTAGTCATTACTCAAAATAAAATAGCCAATTGTTCATTAACAATGGACTAATAACTAAATTAATTTTGAAAACGGGGTGTCATACAGTAAGGACAGTCTAGCCACTCCGCCTGTAATTGAGCTGAGCAAGTGCCACAGGTCAGAGAACTCTTGCGTTTAGCTTTAATTTCTGTCTCTAAGCCGGAATCAGTAAAGGTTACTCGTTCGACTTCTTCAAAGGTGGTGTAACCTTCCTGTACCAAATTCAAGCTATAGGCTAATATGGTGATCATCCCTTCCTCTACAGCAGCTTCCTTAATCCTTTCCGTGGGGGCACCTTGGTTGATTAAGGCTTGCAGGTTCTCAGAGACGCGCATAACTTCATAAACACCAACCCTTCCTTTGTAACCAATACCATTACAGGTTTGACACAGTGTACCAAGTGCCCTAGCTTCAACGATTTGCTCTGGTGTCAGGGTATTGGCGCGATAGATGGTAATCTCCCCATCCCTAGAGGCGGACAGACCATAGCGCGCTAGTTCTGCCGAACTTGGTTGGTAAGAAATGCGGCAATTGGAACAAACACGCCGCATCAATCGTTGAGCCAACACTCCCAGCAAGGCACCGGAAACCATGAAGGGTTCAACACCCATTTCATCTAAACGAGCGATCGCACCAGCCGCATCATTAGTGTGTAGAGTAGTCAAGACTAAGTGACCAGTCAAAGCTGCTTCAATCGCCGTTTTGGCTGTTTCTTTGTCTCGGGTCTCACCCACCAGAATCACGTCCGGGTCTTGGCGCAGAAAGGCTCGTAGAATTGAGGCAAAATCCATGCCTTTTTCACGGATAACTTGCACTTGGGTAATCCCAGGTAACGAATACTCAATCGGGTCTTCTGCAGTACTGATATTCACCCCAGGGTCATTACGTTCTGCCAGAATTGAATACAAGGTGGTTGATTTCCCCGAT
>NZ_JAAHGN010000882.1:0-3251 GCF_010672485.1 Moorena sp. SIO2C4
TGCGTTACGGGGCGGGCTATTTCAACCAGGCGCGAAGAGGCTTAAAATTAGGGCAAGCCCGCCCCTAACGCACCCTACGCAACTCCCTGTTCCCGATTCCCGATTCCCGATTCCCGATTCCCGATTCCCGTTATATAAAAACAAAAAAGCGCTCCCCAAACGGAGAGCGCTTCTTTCAAACTTAGCCAATTAAGCCAAGTTTAGATTAGCCGTTGATAACTGGAGCAGTTAAAGCAACAGGAGTAACCTCACCAGCAGCTAGGTCTAGAGGGAAGTTGTGAGCGTTACGCTCGTGCATTACCTCGAAACCTAGGTTAGCGCGGTTAAGAACATCAGCCCAAGTGTTGATTACATGACCTTGAGAGTCAATAACACTTTGGTTGAAGTTGAAGCCATTGAGGTTGAACGCCATGGTGCTGATGCCCAAAGCGGTAAACCAGATGCCGACTACAGGCCAAGCACCCAAGAAGAAGTGCAAGGCACGGCTGTTGTTGAAGGACGCATATTGGAAGATTAAACGACCGAAGTAGCCGTGAGCTGCAACGATGTTGTAAGTTTCTTCCTCTTGTCCGAACTTGTAACCATAGTTCTGAGACTCGGTTTCGGTGGTCTCACGCACTAAGGAGGAGGTCACCAAAGAACCGTGCATAGCACTAAACAGTGAACCGCCGAATACGCCAGCTACACCCAGCATGTGGAAGGGGTGCATAAGAATGTTGTGCTCAGCTTGGAACACGAACATGAAGTTGAAGGTACCGCTGATTCCCAAAGGCATACCATCAGAGAAGGAACCTTGTCCAATGGGGTAGATTAGGAACACGGAAGTAGCAGCAGCCAAGGGAGCGCTGTAAGCAACGCAGATCCAAGGACGCATGCCTAGACGGTAGCTCAGCTCCCACTGACGACCCATGTAGGTGAAGATACCAACAAGGAAGTGGAAGACGATTAGCTGGTAAGGACCACCATTGTAGAGCCACTCATCTAAGGAAGCTGCTTCCCAGATTGGGTAGAAGTGCAAGCCAATGGCGTTAGAAGAAGGAACAACAGCACCAGAGATGATGTTGTTGCCATAAATCAAAGAGCCAGCAACAGGCTCGCGAATTCCATCAATGTCCACAGGGGGAGCAGCGACGAAGGCGATGATGAAGCAGATGGTAGCGGTTAGCAATGTGGGGATCATCAGTACACCGAACCAGCCTACATAGAGGCGGTTGTTGGTGGAAGTGATCCAATCGCAGAACCGGTCCCACACGTTAGCGTTACGCTGGTTTAATGTGGTAGTCATGTTCGGATGATTGCGTTTATTAGATTATCTAGGTTCAGAAGGCTTGTTTCGCCTGTCTGTATTTATCCTAATACAATCCTGAAGATAAATACATTTTCCAGGTTTAATCGTAACTTTATTTAAAACTAGTTAACTTTGCTTAATAAAAAAATGGCGATCGCTTTCTTGAAAGATGACTGATAGCTCCCACAATGGTGATGAATCAGAGGGATGAATCAGAGGGATGAATCCTAGGCTAGGCATGGCTTAGCCAGGTTATGGCCAGCTTGGTTAATCCGTTTGAACCACTGCTATATTAGCTTAACATTGCTTAACAAAGATAGTAGTGATTGCTTTTGTCAATATTTACTGATATCTGGGACAATTTTGATTAATCCTAGGGATTAATCCTAGATGAATCGTAGGGTGGGCAGTGCCTAGCAAAGGGCTTTTCAAGCTTCATTATCTGTGTGATGCACTGCCAACCTAATACTTAACATTACTTAATAAAAAAAGTGCGATCGCTTTCGTGACCAGATTTAGGATTAATCACTAGGATTAATCCTAGGGTGGGCAGTTAGACCGACTACTGAGGGCTGAATGCTTACATTTCATGACTTGGCTTAGCTAGCCCATTCACGATTTCTACACATTGCCGTGATCTAATCGTATTTATAGAGAGATATATATAGAGCAACACCCCTAAACAGTATAATTTCGGATTTTTAAGCCACAAAACAAATAAAAAACCCATAACTGTCGAAAAACTTCACCGGGTGCATCTCATTTTTGCTGTTTGACACGGTGGTGCGTTACGGGCAGCAACATAACCCTGACTAAGAGGCGAAAAATGAAGCCCCCCCTATAGCACCACTAGCAAAATTTTCAAAACTGAGATGCACCCAACTTCACCTTCCTTCCGGTCCCTTCACCCGGCTACCCTTGATTGCAAACAAATGCAACGAATTTGGGAAATCTGTAGCTTGCTCATTGTAGCTACAGGAGTTCGCCTATAAAAATGACTGTATCAGTAAGCCAGAACGAGTTACTCAATTCAGCCATCTCTGTATAGAGTTCTTGGGTAATTCGGAGAGTTATGGGTATTGAAGGAGATTCAACATGTATAGCTTAGAGTCCCAGATTAACTACCAAGTCAAAGGTTTCGATCGCGTAGCGTGGCCGAAGGCCAATCGCGTAGTGTGGCCGAAGGCCAATCAGCTCAGTCATTCGGAAAATAAGTCTAAAATTGCTAGTTTACCATCGAATAACTCTCAATTCCTCCTACAAGCTATTCTTGAAGGGTTTGTTGACGGTGTCTTGATTCTGACGTCTCAAGGAAAGTGGGTTCATGCTAATGAACGTGGGCTTAGCATTTGTCGTCAACTCTGTCAAGATAAGTCACAGATGAGTTCTATCCCTGAGTCAATTTGGCGAGTGTGCGAAGGGTTAATTGATAGTCGCGATTGGTTTTCTGGGCAGAAAATGATTCTTGAGTCGGAAATCAAAATGGATAATTCAGTAACATTTCGAGTTAGGGTCAGATGGTTATTTTTGGATAATCAAGCAGAACCATATCTGTTAGTAACTCTAGAAAATCGCCATCATTCTTACTATAATGCTGCTATTACTGATGCTAAAAAATATGGATTGACTAACCGAGAAGCTGAAGTTTGGTTGCTTAAGAAAGCTAAAATGTCTTACAAAGAAATTGCAGCTCGGCTTTATATTACTACCAATACTGTTAAGAAGCATCTGAAAAATATTTATGCTAAACAACAGGCATTAGTTAGTAGCTAATAGGGAGTAGGGAGTAGGGAATCGGGAGTCGGGAATCGGGAGTCGGGAAGAAAGCATTCAGCTATCAGCTATCAGCTATCAGCTAATGCGCACGCTACTTGAGGTGCTTATGCGCTACAGATGGTGCTACTTGAGGTGCTATCAGCCCAAGGCCAACTGACCGCACCTCAAGTAGCGTGAGCTTTTAGCA
>NZ_JAAHGN010000883.1:0-3247 GCF_010672485.1 Moorena sp. SIO2C4
AAGACCATCTAGCGGTGCGCAATCGCAAAATATACGTTGCTCGTTTACTCAAGCACATTCCCCAAGAATCTCAACCCCTGTCACTGCGATCTGATGCCACATACCTAATTACTGGAGGATTAGGAGCCCTGGGGTTGAAGACAGCAGCATGGATGGCAGAAAAAGGAGCTAGAAATTTAGTTTTAATCAGTCGTCGTCAACCCTCTGAGCAAGCACAACAAACGATTCAAAGTTTGGAAGAATTAGGCACTCAAGTAAAAGTTCTTTCAGCAGATATATCAGTTGAATCCGATGTCGCCAATATCCTAGAGCAAATTCAAACATCTCTACCCCCACTACTAGGTGTAATTCATGCAGCAGGCGTTTTGGATGATGGCCTACTGCAACAAACCAATTGGGAGCGCTTTACGAAAGTGATGGCCCCCAAAGTCAACGGGACTTGGAATCTACATAAATTAACCCAGCATTTATCCCTAGATTTCTTTGTTTGCTTCTCATCTATGAGTTCCTTATTAGGTTCACCCGGTCAAGGAAACTATGCTGCAGCTAATGCTTTTATGGATGCTGTAGTTCATTATCGTAGGGAGATGGGATTACCAGGATTAAGTATTAACTGGGGAGGCTGGTCTGAAGGTGGTATGGCGACTCGTCTTGCAAGTCAGCATCAAAATCGAATGCAAACGGCAGGGATAAGTTTGATTTCTCCAGAGCAAGGAATACAAGTATTAGAGGAACTTGTACGCACTCAGTCTACAGCACAGGTGGGAGTATTGCCTGTAGATTGGTCGGTATTGGCAAAACAATTTAGTTCGGCAAATCCAAGTTCTTTACTATTAGAACTCTTGCAACAGGAGACAAGCTCAGAAAAGACAGACGAACGCATTTTAGAAAAATTGCAAGCTGCACCAATAACTGAACGTCAAGATATTTTGAAAAATTATATTCAATTGGTAGTAGCAAAAACTCTCGGAATCAATCCATCAAAAATTTCCACTGATGACAATTTTGTAGAGTTGGGTATGGATTCCCTAATGGGAATGGAAGTTGTCAATAAACTTAGTGGCGACCTAGATTTTATTATCTATCCCAGAGAGTTTTACGAACGACCAACAATCGACTCCCTGACTCAATATTTGAGTGCTGAGTTGAGTGAAGATAATCTTGCTACTCAACCATCTCCAACAAGCTTAGAAATCTTTGCAACCAAAAGTTCACCTAGTGGAAACTCTGCACGTCCAGCCTCCGTCTCTTCACGTCTTCCTGGTATTATTTTTATCCTTTCGAGTCCCCGCTCAGGTTCAACTTTACTCAGAGTCATGCTAGCGGGTCATTCTTCCCTGTTTTCACCACCGGAGTTGCATCTGTTACCCTTTAACACCATGAAGGAGCGACAGGAGCAACTAAACCTTTCTTACTTGGGGGAAGGGCTACAAAAAACTTTCATGGAAGTAAAAAACCTGGATGCAACAGCTAGTCAGGCTCTAATTAAAGACCTCGAGTCACAGAACTTATCAATTCAGCAGGTATATGGGATGCTCCAGGAGAACATAGCACCTCGTCTACTCGTAGACAAGTCTCCTACTTATGCTATGGAGCCCACTATCCTAGAACGAGGGGAAGCACTCTTTGCTAACTCCAAATACATTTATCTAGTTCGTCATCCCTACTCAGTCATAGAATCATTTGTGCGGATGCGGATGCAAAAACTTGTCGGGTTAGGTGAGGAAAATCCTTACCGGGTAGCGGAGCAGGTGTGGGCTAAGAGTAACCAGAACATTCTAAATTTCCTGAGCCAGTTGGAGCCAGAGCGTCAGCATCAGATTCGCTATGAAGACTTGGTGAAAAAACCTCAACAAGTGCTATCCCAACTATGCGACTTTCTCAATGTTCCCTTCGAGCCAGAACTTTTGCAACCTTATCAGGGCGATCGCATGACAGGGGGTGTTCATCAAAAGTCATTGTCAATCAGTGACCCTAACTTCCTCAAACACAATACTATTGATGAGAGCTTGGCAGACAAATGGAAAACGATTCAATTACCTTATCCGTTGAAGTCAGAAACTCAACGGATAGCCAGCCAACTTAGTTATGAGTTGCCAAACCTAGTTACAACTCCGACAAATCAACAGCCTCAAGTCTCTACAACTCCCTCAACAGAGCAGCCTATTATGGAGGAAAAATTCCTGGAGTTCGGAGGAAATCAGATCTGTCTGTGTAGTTGGGGTTCCCCGGAGCATCCTGTAGTTCTGTGTATTCATGGAATTTTGGAACAAGGATTAGCTTGGCAAGAAGTCGCACTTCCTCTAGCAGCACAAGGTTATCGGGTAGTGGCTCCTGACTTATTTGGTCACGGGCGCTCTTCTCATTTGGAAATGGTGACTTCTTATAGTTCACTGACATTTTTAGCTCAGATAGACCGGGTAATTCAGGAATTACCAGACCAACCTTTGTTGTTAGTAGGTCATTCCATGGGTGCCATGCTGGCAACTGCGATCGCTAGCGTGCGACCAAAGAAAATCAAAGAGTTGATTTTGGTAGAACTTCCGCTACCTGCTGAGGAAAGCAAGAAAGAATCCGCAGTTAATCAGCTAACGACTTGTTTAGACTATCTCAGTTCTACTCCTCAACATCCCATCTTTCCTGATGTGGCAACTGCTGCAAGTAGGTTGCGTCAAGCGATACCTAGTCTGTCAGAAGAATTTTCTTATATCTTAGCTCAGCGAATTACACAACCAAATCAAGGTGGAGTTCGCTGGAGTTGGGATGCAATTATTCGTACTCGTTCTATTCTGGGTTTAAACAATTTACCTGGTGGTCGATCTCAATATTTGGAGATGCTCAAATCTATCCAAGTTCCGACTACGTTAGTTTATGGAGATAGTAGCAAACTAAATCGACCAGAAGATTTGCAACAACAGAAAATGACTATGACTCAAGCTAAACGAGTTTTTCTGTCAGGAGGGCATAATCTTCATATTGATGCTGCTGCTGCTTTAGCATCACTTATCTTAACATCCTGAGGGGGTGACATGAGCCCCAAAAAGCTTACTATATAAGGTTTTGATGCCAATGGGCTCATGGAAGATACAGTCCCAAATTGACCCTACGAATGATTTTATGGCAAGCTCAAACCCTTATAAATACGTCCAAAGTCAGCCCAAAACAGAATGTATCTTTTGGAAAATTATGGGCTGAAATGATTACTCAGTAAGGATTTCAGCTTGCATGTCACCCCCCCAGCTTAACA
>NZ_JAAHGN010000884.1:0-3246 GCF_010672485.1 Moorena sp. SIO2C4
CAGTAGGGAATAGGGTGTAGGGTGTAGGGTGTAGGGTGTAGGGTGTAGGGTGTAGGGTGTAGGGTGTAGGGTGTAGGGTGTAGGGAGTAGGGAGTCGGGAGTCGGGAGTGTCAATTAGGTTTCGTTAGATTCCGCGCTTTGCTGCAAGCAACCTACACCTGTTACCAACTGCCAATTCCCAATTCCCAATTCCCAATTCCCGTTCCCCTCCTGGGAGGGGTTAGGGGTGGGTTCCGATTCCCGATTCCCAATTCTAAATTCTAAATTCTCAATTCCCGACTCCCGACTCCCGATTCCCGACTCCCGATTCCCGATTCCCAATTCCCGATTCCCAATTCTAAATTCTAAATTCTCAATTCTAAATTCCCCACAAGATAATGCAGACAGAGTTTCCTTTTACCCTACCCCAGGGCTACGTAGATTCGGAGGGTAATCTCCATCAAGAAGGCATGATGCGGATGTCCACAGCCTACGATGAGATTATGCCCTTAAAAGACCCTAGGGTTCAGGCTAATCCAGGTTACTTGGTGATTATCCTGCTGTCGCGGGTGATCACTCGTCTGGGCAGCTTAGACTATATCAATCCCGTCATGATTGAGGGTCTATTCTCGGCTGACTTAGCCTATCTGCAAGACCTCTATCAACGGATTAACCAAAATGGTCACAGCCGCCTTTTAGTTTCTTGTCCTCATTGTCAAGGAGAGTTTGAAGTGGAGACTGCTACGTTGGGGGAGTAACTTGCTACCCCTCCGAGAGGCTGTTAGAGGAGGTAGCCTATATTGCTTATCACTTGCACTGGTCCTACGACCAGATTATGAGTCTGGATCATCAAGAAAGACAGCGCTGGGTGGCACAAGTGGCAAGTATTAATGAGAAGTTGAATGAGCAGATAATTGGGTAATGGGTAATGGGTAATGGGTAATGGGTAATGGGTAATGGGTAATGGGTAATAGGTAATAGGGAATAGGGAATAGGGAATAGAAAATAGGGAATAGGGACTTCGGAGCAGGGACTTCGGAGCAGGGAGCAGTGAAACAATTATGTGTACCTCATTTGCTAGTCGCAATCGCGCCGAAGCGTGAGGGACTAAGATCTGGCACCAGTACAAAAAAACTTAATAACGGCAGTGATAACAATCAATTTCAGTACTTAAAAAGTCAAATCTTATCACTGTTCCCTGTTCCCTATTTCCTGTTCCCTACCTTGACAGGTAAATTTTAAACTTGAATTGTAGGAGTGAATGATGGCAAGTTTAGCATCGGTTGTGCCTTTAGGAGCAAACGCGGCTTACGCTGGAGTAACTGGGGCGTTGGGAGCTCGCCTTGATCCCTACCAAGGCTTTAACTTCCTGATTGAAATTGAGGGGTTAGTGACTGGTGGGTTTATCGAAGTCAGGGGTCTAGAAAGTGAGATTGAACTAGAGGAGCGTCCTGAGGGAGGTCAGAATCGGTACGTTCATCAGCTACTAGGTCGAACCAAATATCCGAATTTGACCCTCAAACATGGTTTGACAGGTATTGACAGTTTGTGGACTTGGTATCAGGCCACTAGCCGGGGTGTAATTCGGCGCAAGAACGGCACAATTATGCTGCTAGACCGCCAACAGATACCAGCCATGTATTGGAATTTCAAGCAGGCTTTGCCAGTGAAGTGGACTGGTCCAGAGTTTAATGCCAGCAGCAATGAAATTGCTTTCGAGACCATTGAGTTAATTCACAAGGGGATTAGCAAACCACTTCTGAGTCAAGCACTATCTGGAGGACGAGCCGTTGCTGGACTAGCGGGAGCATTGTGATGGCATCTCAACCTCAGGTCAGTAACAATCAGACTTGGTCAGAGAGTCTCAACCCACAACTGACGAGGCGACTTCTGCGCCCAATCGTCAGCCCTGGTGTGATTGGTACTCAAGTCGCAGGGTCAATTATCTCCCGGGTCCAAGGGATGACCAACCAACTGCCCTTAATGGCTAAGTTGATTCAACGCCAGCATCGGTTAGAGGGTCAATCAGCAGAAGCAGTTCCTATCGTCTATGCTCAGCCAATCCGGCCAGCAGCAGAACCGGTAGAGACGGGACATGTTACTTCTCCAATTACCTCTACCAATGTGGCCTCTGGAACTAAAGTAACAGGAGAAGAACTACCTTTGAGATCAACTAGATTTCAGGTGGAAAAAGAAACCTCAGTACAAAAAAGTACAGGGTCAAATTCCCAGAAATCTACAGAAAACCCTACACCCCAAACTTCAAGTTCAATCCCCTCTGAAAGGGGCAAATCTGGGACAAAACCATTAATTGTCCAGGCAAAATTTGTCAACTCCACTAAGAGGAATTCCCGGAGAGTAGATTCTGATAACAAACCCCTAGTTTCTGGTCTTGAATCGTCTAGGGAAACTAGACTATCCTCTGACTTATCCTGGCCAGTTGTGCAAGCCAAACCCATAGACTTCTTGCAGAAGTCGGGAACAGGGAACAGGGAACAGGGAACAGTGGACAAGAATTTAGACAAACACTATCAGAAAACTACTTTACAGTCTAAGCGATCGCTAGGCAGTTCCGGAAACCTGACCCAGTCGCCAGTGATTCAACGCTCCCCAAAGCGATCGCTAATTAAAGAGATAGTTTCTAGCCCATCCCAGGGAAACCAGCCACTGATTCAACGCACTCCGGAGCGACCAGTGATCAAGGAGATAGTCAACAGCCCATCCCAGGGAAACCAGCCACTGATTCAACCCACCCCCGAGCGACCAGTGATCAAAGAGATAGTCAAGAGCCCATCCGAAGGAAACCAGCCACTGATTCAACGCTCCCCGGAGCGACCAGTGGTTAGAGAAATTTCAGGAAAAGATGGTTATCAATTATCTGCTCCCCTGATTTTTTCTGCCTCTGGGGTCAATAGAACGTCAGTTTCTGGCAACGGACTAGGAGTTAGTAGTGGCCCATCTATGGCTCATAATGGCTCTGGAGTTATCCAAAGAATGCCATCTGTCAACGGTGCATCAGTATCAACACCTGTATCAACTACTAGGTTACAGGCAAATACCGTGATTCAGAAAGCATCAGAAAATACTTCAGCCGCTACCACAAATAATCAGTCTGTGGAGGACATTGATGTTGATGAACTAGTAGACAAAGTACACCATAAACTGATGCAGCATCTGACCATAGAAAGTGAGCGGAGGGGATTAACACAATGGCATTAACAGGGTTTAAGAATCTAGCCCAAAAAACACTAAACCAAACCAAAGGAT
>NZ_JAAHGN010000885.1:0-3238 GCF_010672485.1 Moorena sp. SIO2C4
TAGGGAATCAAGCTGGTTTGGAAGCGGGGGGGTCTTCCATCATTACCGTTGACCCTGATCAGCCCAGGGAGGCAGCCGAGAAGGTAATGGGTGGCTTGAAAGAAAAACAATTAGCTGAGATTAGTAGTAATTTGCCGAAGTGGGAAACAGCAGCAATGGCTTATGCTGATGCCATTAATGAACTATAGTGCAGGGGGCTGCTGAAATCTCTTACCCTGCTCCCGGTTGTACCGTTTTGTCAAAGGGGAACCTCAAGTGGGAGGACACACGATTGTGTTTACTCCCACTGATGCTTCACTTTTAATGATAAAACCTAGAATCACTCAATTAAGCGCGTCTCAGTTTTGTGCGATACATCAGATAATAAAATGAAGTAAATAAAATCAGGGCAAACAATCCAGCCGAAACTACGGATGTCGTGAGCGGAATCAACAGTAAAGAAGTCAGCAATTCAATTACAATTAAACTAATCAAAATCCCAACCACCATTTGGCGTTCCATAAGACTACAAAGAATTGCTCCGGTTGGCGCACCCACTACCACAACCGGAACCGCTGCTAACCAATAATTACTGACGGGAGTGACAAAATCCCCCAGGATAAAGTTATGAATTAAAAAGCCTGTGACGGCATTAATTGCCATCAAAATCACTGAAGTTGGAGTGCTAACTTTCTCACACAAACCAAACAGTAACACCATTACAGAGTAGGCAAAAACATCCATTCCACTCCCAACTAACCCACTAATCATACCGCCCATTACTCCGACGACTAGAGATAAAATTTTTTCTCGTTTACCCCAGTGTTCAATCGTAAAATTACGTTCAGTCTTAGTTAAATTTAATTGAATTAAAATGAGGGCAAAACTGCTCACCATCATTGTAAATGAAATTTTTATGACTTCGGGAGGAAGTAAAGGAGCCAGAAAAGCTGTTCCCATAAAAATACCTGGAATTCCCCCTAAACTCACCCAACGAATTAACTTCCATTCTACTGGAGTTTTCATAGCAACAATCGTAAAAGATGCGGCACTCATTCCAATACTTTGAATGGCTAAAGAAAAGAGTTTTGCATCGGGGGGAGAGACGTGAAGCCACTTTGTTAAAGCTGGAAAAGCAACTGCGCCTCCTCCCATACTTGTCGCTCCTGCAACCATGGAACCAAAGACCATTGTGAAGGCAAATTCCCAGTTAGCACACAAATTGGAAAGTGCTCGACTAGGTCCAATTGCAGTTAACCATACAGTCCATAGAAAGATAGTGCATAGTAAACTAAAGCGGATGGAACGGTTCGAAAAAATAACCTTGGCAACCAGACAAAACAACTGGCAGATCAATTTGATTTGGTTCTTGATGTTGCTTTTTGCGGTTCGTAGATTTCGTTTTTGCTGAAGCATACTCGGGCTACTCGGGGTTTAAGTCGTAGTGGAACAGTTGCGTAACATGAGTCAGAGAATGCTAGGATTCTTCTCCTGTGCTTGTCACGGTTGGGGTTAGGTTTGGATTGCCTGTGCTCCTGTCTCAGTAGAGTTGACAGAATAAGGGCGTTGCTTAATAAGTGAATGATTTTAAGAGTAGGTGCGCGCCTCCAAGGCCGCGAGCAATCCCTCGCGGCCTTGGGTCGCACCTGTGGAATAGGCATCTTGCTTAGGTGCGCTCTTACCATTAAGAATTAAATTCGCCACTGGTCGCACCTGTGGAATGGGCATCAGGCATGGAACGAGCCGCACTGCCCGTTACAATCTTCGCGCGGGCAGGATGCCCATTCCACTCATATTAATTCCGCCCCTCAGCAATGCCATTTTAAGAGGCGATTGTCAGCCATCCCTTTTAAGACGTTAGAATTTTTTGAGAATTGCTCACTGGGCATTCATCCCTTTTTGGGGATCATTGCTCGATACAGCTAAACAATGCTGAAGTCAGTACTGGTAATGGTGCTAGCTTCTACGCCAGTTAAAATTGCCAATAATTCATTGCTGGTCGTGAGTGCCCTGAGTGATCTTCAGCTCCGCAAACTCCAGACCAGCCGAGACCATTCACTTTAAGTACAAAACCTTGACAATTCCATACAGTTTGCAGAGCCAGGATATCCTAAGCTCTGCATTGAAAGCTTTTTTACTCTGGCTTCCCTGGTGGGTGAGCTTGAAGATGCTCACCATTGATACGGTTGAACTGACTCAACCTGTCTACAAAACTGCCGCCTTTTGTGTCTCTGTTTGTGTCTGTGTATTAATTGATTCAAGAAAATCTTCTGGGGGTGTAAAGCTTGCTGGATCTGCAGCTTTGTAATGAGTATCTGGATAGATCGGGCAATCGTAAATGCGCTCAAAAGGCTGCTCGAAGGTATCCCATTCTTTTTTAGAACGTAGGTAGCTCAATACAGGCTGGTCTCGTTCAGCCCAAAAATCCCCGGCAAACGTTTGAAGTACAAAGCGGAAACCGCCGGGTAAGTTTAGACCCATCTTATTCATGTCTCTGTTGAATTCATAGTAGTAAGAGTAGACCACTCGGAAGTAGGAGTCGTACCCTGTTTTGCATAAGTTTTCAAAGTCTTGACATGCCTCCAAATCATCCTTACCATCAAAAATTTCGTGTATTGCCTCAGCTGCTTTTAGTCCACAGAGCATGCTGAGAAAAACACCCCCAGAAAATACTGGATCTACAAAGCAGGCTGCGTCGCCAACAATAAAATATCCAGGTCCAGTAAACTGCTCAGAATAATAGCAAAAATCTAATTCTACTTTCGGTTTATCAAACAAGGGAGTTGCGCCTTTTATCGCACTCTTAATGCGGGGAGAGCGATCGCAATGTGCTTTAAAAATTTCCTCAGGATTGCTCTGTTTTAGTAGGCTTAATGGCATCACAGCTCCAACACTCATCACGTTGGTTTCAATAGGTATCCCCCAGAGCCAACCATCTTCATGGCAGCTGAATAGCACGTCACCTTCAACACCTGGATTGTTTTCAGCAACCACATCCTTATAGTGTTGAAAAACGGCAACATTTTGCAGCTTATTATTCATTTTCCTTAGGTTAAAATGCTTGGCAATTAACCCAGCCCGACCACTAGCATCTACCACAAAGTTCGCTCGGGCTTCATGTCTGCAACCTTGATACTGATATTGGACTCCGGCAAGTCGTTCGCCATCGAATATGAGTTTCTTGACATCTGCTTCCTCTAATACTTGAGCCCCTGTATCCTTAGCATGATCCAAGAGAATTTTGTCAAAACGGGCACGA
>NZ_JAAHGN010000886.1:0-3233 GCF_010672485.1 Moorena sp. SIO2C4
TGGTAATTGGTAATTGGTAATTGGTAATTGGTAATTGGTAATTGGTAATTGGTAATTGGTAATTGGTAATTGGTAATTGGTAATTGGTAATTGGTAATTGGTAATTGGTAATTGGTAATTGGTAATTGGTAATTCGTAATTCGTAATTGGTAATTCGTAATTCGTAATTGGTAATTCGTAATTCGTAATTGGTAATTCGTAATTCGTAATTGGTAATTCGTAATTCGTAATTGGTAATTCGTCATTCAAATAGGACTTACCTGAAACTGGGCACTAAATGCGCTTATTTAGTAGGAACCCACGCCGTGGGTTCCTACTAGCTTAGCCAGCTTAATTTGGTGCATTAGAATTATCCTCCTCTTCTTACCATTTAACCTTTTTCCTCTTACTCTCTATTAGACCATGTTTAGCTGGCCACGGGACTAAAAGTAGCGTTACTGGGTCAGTCCTCTCAAAAAACTTTGATAGTTGTGGGATATAATTGTAATTTTTAAAACGAGAAGTCCATACAGACTTGATTTAGCTAATTAAAATTATGGCTAATTAAATTAGCAAGCCCTAGTTAAAGTTAGTATGGTTTTTAATCAAAAAACTGCTTGATATTGGATTCAATTATAGCTCATATATAGACAGATTGATATCCTGTTCGTTTGACTAATGAGCATTGAAAGTTGTTCCTTAATTGTTAAGGGACAATTAACTATTAACTATTAACCGCAAAGGGATATCAATTAATTCAGTAATTCAAATTATATAGCGTAGCGCGTCGTTCAGGAGTGGTACAACTTAGATGAAGTTGAAAAACTAGAAGTCATAAGTCATAATTTTCAAACATTGGCTTAATTGAAACTATTAGATAAGATAACGATTATTGTCCAAGAATGATTTAGAATTGCTAGAGTAGCATACCTTCAATAAATAATAAATTTAAGTTTAACCTCTTCTTTGACAAACCTTAACGTTTGTTGACTAAGATCAGCGCATACGAAGAGGAGTTAGATGTGTTTATCATTAAGATATTATTGGTTGCTTTAGTGCAGCTACTACTTGGGGATTTTCTTTCTACTTTTGTGTACCATGTCCCTGAGCACATTTTTGGTAAATTCCATGCCATAGTACACCATAGTAAGAATCGTAGCTTCATTCACTATGCTGTATTAACTAAGAACCCCCTGGTAATCCTTGATGGTTTCGCAGGTGCCTTTCCTTATTTGATGTTTGTGCCTTGGTTCTGGCAGATTTCTCCTCTAGGAACTATCTTGGGACTAGTCTTGGGTGAGCTTCATGTGATCTGGAGGCATGTTTCTGTGATGGAGTGGAAAACTCCCCAGACCCTAGAGCGCCTTTGCAACTTCTTGTGCATTACTACTCCAGAAAAGCATTGGCTTCATCATCAGGATGCAACAGTTGCTTATGGGGATATCTTCACATTTTACGACCAACCAGCACAAGCCTGGTATAGGTTTTTGATGTCAGTTAAGAAGAAATATAAGCTAAGTAGGGAGAAATCAAGTTAGGATGCTGGCTGTTGACTGTTTACTCTTAAGTATATGGTACGGTCAACCCTGGACGGTAAACAGTCAACGGTAAACCAAAACTATTTTGCCTACCCATTATCAAGAGCGTTTAATAGAGCTTTAGAAGCTACAGAACTTATAAACAATGCCTCTAATCCAAAAGGCCTTTCACGGAATATCCCAAGACGGACAAAAACAGCGACAGCGGCTGCGTTGGTATTCAAAGGGGGAAATGATTCCTTTGATTGCACCTGGGATCTGGCAAGTCTGTCAAGGTATTGTTCAACTCAGTAAAATTAACTTTGATGGAGAGGAAGTGCTACTAGGTTGGGCATTGCCCGATACCTCTTTCCGGATTGGGTTGGCTGCTCTAGACACCTATCAGGCTCAAGCTTTATCCGAAGTGCATCTTAAATGGTTTTCGATGATTGAATTGGAAGCGTGCCCTCATCTATCTCATTCCCTATTGAATCAGCTAGGTCACAGGATACAACAGACAGAAGCACTTTTAGCGATCGCTGGACTGCGCCGAGTAGAAGACCGCTTGCAGCAGTTATTATTCTTGTTGAAACAGGAAATGGGGGAGCCAGTTCCCGAGGGCACTCGCTTGAGTGTGCGCATGACCCATCAGAATCTAGCTAATGCCATCGGCACCTCTCGGGTCACAGTAACTAAAACTCTAGGAGAACTCCATAACCGTGGTATGATTACATTTGACAGATACCGTCACATCATTGTCAAACATGGTATAATATGTAATAATCTCTGAAGCTAACTTGAAGCTAGTACTGAGTACTGATTAGTGTAGTGATTAGTGATTGTGTCAGTGTGGCAATGGCTTTTTAGGCTTTGTTGTCAGGTTTGTTGTCAGGTTTTTTACTTGTGCCTGACTCAAAAGTAGTTGTGTTGCTCAAAGCGCTTCATGGTAGCTCGTTCAACGAATTTAACTGGTCTAGGAGTTGCCAGCTGGAAAAGTGGTAAATAGCAACTCTGAGATCTGAATCCTAAAATAATACTAAAATTAAGTGGTATAAATATAGATTCATAGCTGAAAAGCAGTTATTTATGCCTCTTGATCAATTAGTTCCAAAATTCTTAAAAAAATCTCTCTTCCAACTAGGAGAAGTGCCTGTATCTATTTTCACCATACTTCAATTAATCTTTTTATTTTTAATTGCTAAATTTATAATTCAAGATTTCAAAAAATTCCTGAATTATAAACTGCTTAATAAGCTAGTTAATGATCCAAATAAAAGAGAATTTTTATCTAAAATAATTAGTTATGCAATTTTAATCGTATTGGTATATATTATATATTTTATAGGTGGTTTAGATCTAATTAAGTTAACCATTTTTGAAGTAGGTAATACTAAAGTATCTATTAAATTAATAATACAGCTAGTACTGTCTTTAATGATAGTAATTTTTCTGGCTAGTACCCTAAAAAACTTTCTAAAACAAGAGCTACTTCCCCAAATGGGGATTGACGAAGCTAATCGAGCAGTTATCGCTACAATCATCAGTTACGCATTTGGAATATTAGGCATTGTAATTGTTCTGAATAATCACTTTGAATTGGGTTCATTAGCCGTTATTGCTGGTGGCTTAGGGGTTGGAATTGGTTTTGGACTACAGGATATAACTAAAAACTTTATCAGTGGTGTGACATTACTCTTAGAACGAACAATAAGAGTTGGTGATTTCATTGAATTTGAT
>NZ_JAAHGN010000887.1:0-3224 GCF_010672485.1 Moorena sp. SIO2C4
TATCAAGCCTGCACATTAATTGTAGGAGCTCAGGGGGGAGGTAAAGTAGTACCCTGAATGCGATTGAGTGGTGTCTATTTGGCAAAGATGTCGCTAATAAAAGTGCTACTAAAATTGAAGAGCGCAAGAATTGGTTAGTGAAAAACCAATCGTCAAGGGAGACTAGTGTCGAAGTTATATTTGAAGGGAATGAGGAAATACTAAAGGTATATCGGAGTGACCGCAAACGTCGTGGTAATCCCAAGTTTTACTATCAGATTAATAATGGCTCGTATCAGGAAGATGAAACTGACTTGCGGGTGCTACTGGGTCTAGAATTGTCTGACTACATGAGTTGTGTCTACCTACATCAAGAAACTATCAGTGCGCTACTGATTCAGGAACCAAAAGAGCGCAAAAATGCTCTGGATCGCCTCATGGGTTTGACGGATTGGCGCAATCTCTTGGATGGAATTAAGCGAGCTAAAGCCCAGGAAGAGTTTAAGAAAATTGATCAAGAGTTTGGTCAGATTATCAGCAAAATTGAAACGGCAAAAGCGATTAAGGAAAATGACTTAGGTCTAGCAGAAGAAGAAGCCATTTTTCATGATATTCCGCTCAGCCAATTATCCCTAAATGGAGCAAAAGCTATTTGCCAAGGGGTTGAAAATGCAGTTGAGAATTTTGCCAAAGACTATGGATTGCTGGTGCCCTCTTTACCAAAATACCAAACTACTGATGATTTGGAAGGATTTGTAGATGGTGGTAAGGAGGCGATTAAGCAATTACGTAATGCTCAGCCCGACTGGGAACGGCAGAAAGAATTGCTGAATCAGCAAAGTGAATTAAATCGTTTGAAAGCTAATGTTGAGACCAAGGTTATGGAACTCAACCAAAAAGAAAACGAGATTCACCAACTGGAAGCTCAATACGGCATGCTACCAGAAATTTTGGCAAAAAAAAATCAAATTGAACAAGAAGAGTTACCGGCTAAGCAAGGGAGTCTAAATACTATCAACAATCGTGCCGGTATCATTATCCAAACCCTAAAATTTCTGAAGTCAGTACAAGAAGATCAAGCCCAAGATTGTCCCGTTTGCTCTACACCAATTAATCCAGTTCAGTTGCGTCAGGAATTAGAATCCTGGCAGCAAGACATGAAGTTACAGCTAAAACCGATTCAGAAGGAGATTCGGGAATTAGAAACAGCAGTAGAGGAGTTACAGAGACTGATTAAAACCTTGGAGCGGTTGCAACGGGAACGATTAGATAAGGATAAGGGATTACAACAAGCAAAAAATGCGATCGCAGTAGCTTTAGAAACAGAAATTAATGACTCTGTTAACGCTCTTGCTCTGCTCAATCAAGCCATTACTGAAGTAGATCAAGAATTAGCCAGGATTCGCACCGCAGTTGAGCAAAGTAATCAGCGTATCGATAGCATTGATCAAGACTTGGAAAACATTAAACGGATTATTACTGTCTTGCGTTATCGCCAAGAGGTAGATAATTTGTTTTCCATTCAAGATTGCCCTGACTATAAAGAAGTTGAAGCAGCAAAAGCTGACTTGGAAGCCTTCTGTGACCGATTGTTGACTATTGGTGAAGCTGTACAGGAAGTGCTAGGAAACTCAGCTAAAGAAAAAATCGATGCTACCAGAGCAGCAATTTCTAGTATCTATCGTCAGCTCGCCCATCGCAGTGACTTTCCAGATATTGAGATTGACCCAGAAAAATATGAAGTGATGGCGGTGGGATATGGAGAGTCAGAAGTTGCCTTACGACTGTTGAACAAGGGTGATATTAATTGTGCTGCTTTGAGTATATTTCTAGCCCTAGCAACTTCAGAGCAATTGACTCATAATATCGGTTTCATGGTGCTAGATGACCCGTCGCAAAATCTCGACCCAGTCCATAAAGAACGATTGGCTCAGGTGTTGGATCAGGTATTGGATAAAAAGCAATTGATTATTGCGACTTCAGAAGATGATTTCGTCGAGCAGCTGAGTTTCAAGCTAACTAAGCCCAACAAACTATACCGATTGGGACAGTGGACACCAACTCGTGGACCAACTATCGAGGGTAATGGGTAATAGAATTTAGAATTTAGAATTTAGAATTTAGAATTTAGAATATGGATGCATCAACATTCAACCATTTAACCACCATTCAACAACACCTAAATAGTCGCTCTAGAAAAGATAATGGGTTTGGCAAAACTTGCCAGATTTTCCTAGCGATTACCTTCTGTCGCTTGGGTTTTCAGGTAGAAAACTATTCCTCTCAAGGTGTAGATATCGATAGTTGGAATCACCCCTACTTTCCTAATCTTTCCATTGAAGTAAAGACCACCACCAAGCATACGGTGACACTAGGACAGAAGGATGTGGATGGCTTGAATAAAAAAGCGAGAGAAGGATATGAACCTATCTTTGCGGTTTTGAGATTAGAGTTATTGTCAAATTGGATTATCGCTAAAGCCAAGGGAATTAAGGCAGGTAATCATCCTGTAGGGAGACTACAAACCTCAGTAAGGGCAATTCCAGAACTGCAAGATCAGGTGAATCAGGAATTCCCTAGGGTTGTCAATGACTATGGCGCTATAGTATCAAGTATTCCAGCTGAGGAAGTTCTCACTGATTTGGATAAGTATTTGGATAGGGAGAGACAAAAAGTATTGCCAAAAGGAAGTGTTATGGCGCTGCATGCAGAGCATAGGTTTTAGGGTTAGGGTATATTTTTGGCTCTAAGCATTCAGCTGATCGCTGATCCCTAATGGCTGAATGCTTAGGGGTATAGCACACAATACCCTTCAACCTTTCTACCCTTCAATTGGACTCACTGAGCAACAACTGAGCAGGCAATCGCTGAAAGGAAAGCCGTTCATTGTTGACATCCACAAAGATAGTGTCCCCATCATTAAATTCACTCCTGAGAATTCCTTTAGCAAGAGGAGTTTCCAACTCCCGCTGAATAGCTCGCTTTAGGGGTCGTGCTCCAAAAACTGGATCGTACCCTAAATCTGCCAAAAAGTCAAGAGCTGCATCGGAGAGTTTTAGGGACATCTTGCGCTCTGCTAACCGTTGCTCTAAGCGCAGGGTTTGCAGCTGGACAATATTGCGCAACTGATGTTTTTGCAAGGTATGGAAAATAATAACCTCATCAATCCGATTGAGGAATTCAGGACGGAAACTAGAGCGCATTGCTTCCATGACCCGACTCTGCATTTCCTCATACTTGGAGTA
>NZ_JAAHGN010000888.1:0-3219 GCF_010672485.1 Moorena sp. SIO2C4
AAGGCGAACAACCTGCAACCTGCAACCTGCAACCGTCAACCAACCTTCAACCTGCAACCTGCAACCTACCCTACACCGAACCGCCAAAGGCGAACAACCTGCAACCATACTCCAACCTTCAACCTGCAACCTGCAACCTACCCTACACCGAACGCCAAAGGCGAACAACCTGCAACCTTCAACCTGCAACCTGCAACCTGCAACCTGCAACCTTCAACCTGCAACCTTAAACCTGCAACCGTCAACCAACCTTCAACCTTCAACCTGCAACCGTCAACCAACCTTCAACCTTCAACCTTCAACCTGCAACCTGCAACCTGCAACCTGCAACCTGCAACCTTCAACCTTCGTAGGATACTCTTGAATGTTCTCATCAAAAAACCCGGTCAAGACCGGGAAAATTGCTGAAAAACCAATCAACTTACCAAAGCTTGGCTTTATTACAAAAAATCGTGGAATGTTTGGAAGCCCCGTCTATGAACGGGCAGGGTGCTGACCCTTGATGACCTTTAGACGGAAAAGAGAAAACACTCCCACACCTTGTACCCTTTTTTGAGATCCTAGAAGGTCATCAATTATTAACATTCCGAGACTTGGGTCAGCTCACAAACCTTCTATGTGACTATCTGATCATGTTACCTGATAATGTTACAGGTGAGGGGGCAAGCCGCATAAACGGGAGTCTGGATCAGATCAGGCTCGCCATGTAGCCAATTTAACCAACGAACTTCCTGAGGATGAACCCCCTTAAAGGTTAAGACTCCTGCACCTAATATCACTGCTAAAACATTTACTCCAATCATACTACCTGCTACTAGTAATACAGCACTAACCGGCAGAATCGATTGTAGAGCGATCGCTAACAGAGCGCCGGTGGTCACCATCAATACAATCAACGGAAAACCGACAACCAGTAAGCAAACTGCCAAGGTAAATGCCCAAATTAAAAAGCTTTTGACCACTGCTAATGAATCAGTTTGTGTCAAGCTTTGACTTGTGGTTAATGCCATGGTGTTTTCTCCAGTAATCATTAAAAAAATGAATTGACAGTGTCTGTCATTCATTGACAGGGTCTGTCTTTGAGTAAATTCTTTGATTGGAAATTTTCTAGGTGAGTTTCAGTATAGGTAAAATTTTGATGAAGATGAACCTTTTGTCAAAAAAGTTTACAGTCAACTCGTCCGACCTATGTATCAAAATTGTTACAATCGTTAAAAGCCGGAAATTATTGGTTATCTTAAGACAGACCCATAATCTACCATTAGACAGATGAAGCAATTTTTGATCGCTGATACATGGACCGAAGATATAGACCCAATCAGTTATAGGGTTATAGTTAGAGTTATATAGACCGAATCAGTTATAGAGATAAGTTATAGAGTCGCAAGAACAAGAAAGGGAACTAGGGTCACCGAATCGGATCAGGATGGGTGAGGGGTTGACTCCGATTTGCTTAACATTTATTATACTTTGCTTAATATTTTTTATCCAAATTGAATAGTTTTCTAATATTAAGCATAATTACTGATAATTAAGGATAATTACTCATATTAGGTATTTGTGATTAGGACTTTCCCCCCCGTCCCTTGCTCAACCCTAATCTTAGGGGTGCTTTGAATCAATGGGGCCCTTTGCTTGCGCCCTGACGGCTTGCGCCCCGCCCTCAAGGTGATCTTAAATCTGGTCTTGAGCAGGGGAGAGGGTTTTAGAGCTTTTCCTGCTTACTCAAAAAGAAACAATCACAAACAATAACAAACAATTAGATGGTGACAGCTGACGAATTTCAAAACATACATAGTCCTATAAACACATCACCTCCTCACCATTTATAGCTCGAAGAAATGAAATTGGTCTATAGCGTTTCTCATACTTATCAGGTACACTCAATTTTCTTACCCCGACTCCCGACTCCCTCGGTGCGCTTGACCCGTAATTAAATTCGCCACGGGTCGCACCGCTCCCGACTCCCGACTCCCATTAACCCAGGACGAAAATCCCTTACCTAAGGTAGAACTGTTATAAGTTATACTCAACCCTAACTGTTGGGAAAACTTAATGTAAGAGTTTGTAAAATAAATTCTCGTAGCCCAACTGTAGTTGGTAGTTGAAAGATGACAGACCCACAGCGTTCACCCCGGATTGCACCAGCACCACCGCCTTCGAATATAGCGTCTAGACCAGTATCTGCTCAAGCCAATCAATCGAGACCTGCACAACCAAGAGCCATGGCTCCAAGAAGCAGTCAAGCCGGTGCCGCAGTAGCCTCACGCCCTCGGCCTGTGGCCACAGCAGCTCAGAATTCAGCCACTAACGTCCAAGCAAAACCATCCGCCAATCAGCACCAGCAGACACCCCATAGCATCGGTCTGCCCCCTGGACAGTCAAGCTTAGAAAGCATTGTCCGTGAGGCTTTTGAGAAAGGAGTGTCTGATATTCATCTAGGTGTTGGTGAAACTCCCCGTTTCCGGAGTCGCGGTGAAATGGAGCCAACCGAATATCCACTCACCGATCACGCAACATTTAACTGTTGGCTCAAGGAAGTAATGACTGATGAAGAAATCCGGCGCTTTAGAGAAGAGTTGGAATTTGATGGGGCAACTCAGTACGAGTTTAGTCGGGTAAGGATTAATGTCTTCGATAGCCTTCTTGGTCCTGCCATGGTCTTGCGGATTATTCCCCTGAAGATATTGACCCTTGAGCAGTTGCGGTTGCCACCAATCCTGAAAGATGTCTGTCATTACCATAAAGGTCTCATTTTGGTCACCGGTCCCACAGGTTCCGGAAAATCTACCAGCATGGCCGCAATGATAGACTATATGAACAAAGAGATGGCGCGGCATATAATTACCATTGAAGACCCCATTGAATTTATCCACCAAAGTCGAAAATCTCTGGTTAAACAGCGGGAAGTAGGAATGCATACCCGTAAATTTGACCGGGCGTTGAAAGCCGCTTTGCGGGAAGACCCCGATGTGATTCTGATTGGGGAAATGCGAGATCGAGAAACAGTCAATACAGCTCTGAAAGCTGCTCAAACTGGTCACTTGGTCATGGGTACTTTGCATACCAACAGTGCCGTGAAAACCATTGAGCGGATTCTCAATCTCTACAATCCAGAAGAACAGGCTCCCATGCGGGTGTCCATATCAGAAGCCCTAGTAGGAGTCATTTCCCAAGGGTTGTGCCGTACTACCGATGGCAAGCGTGCTGCTTTTCATA
>NZ_JAAHGN010000889.1:0-3217 GCF_010672485.1 Moorena sp. SIO2C4
TATTGATGCCTACAAAAGCATCTCGTGCTCGACGTTGGCTTAATCAAGGTTTAGCTGTTATTTACCAAAACGATCTAAATGTTTTTGCTGTTCAGTTAGTTAACCAACCATCTGAGGAACAAACTCAGGATATTGCTATTGGGATTGACCCTGGAAAGATGTTTTCTGGCATTGCTGTTCAGTCAAACAAAGCCACTCTTTGGACGGGACATTTAGTTTTGCCATACAAGAAGGTTCGCGAACGCATGGATACTAGACGAATGATGCGTTCGCGTAGCGTCGGCTTCGCCGAAAAAACTCGCAGAAGTCGTCGAATAGATCGCAGGGTACCTTACTCTCAAAGGTCTCATAGACAAAAGCGATTCTCAAACAGAGTAAACAAAAAGGTACCTCCTTCAATTCGAGCAAATCGCAAGTTAGAGCAAAGGGTGGCCAAAGAGCTTAGCCTTTTATACCCAGTAAAAGCTATTGTCTATGAGGTAGTAAAGGCTAGAGGAGACAAAGGTTTTTCTCCTGTCATGGTAGGCCAATATTGGTCAATATCTCAGCTAGAAAAAATAGCTCCAGTCACTCAAAAACAAGGCTGGGAGACTGCTCTAAAAAGGGAAGCTCTAGGACTGGTCAAAGACAAAACCGACAAAAGTCGGCAGACAGTCAACACTCATGCAATAGATGGAATAGCTTTAGCTGCTACTCATTTCTTGCGGCGCAAGAATTACTATCACAGTAAAGGTAAATTGAGTATCCCAGAAAACTGCAATATAACTAACGCTTTGTTTTCTGTTATTAGACGTGCTCCTATAATTCGTCGTCAATTACACCTGTTGAATTTTCGTGCATGTGGAAAGCGGCGTAAATACGGAGGAACCACTACTAGTCATGGTTTTCGTAAAGGAGACTACGTTGAAGCTGTTAAAGCCGGAAAGATAACCCATGGTTGGGTGAGTGGCGAGACAGCAAAACAGGTTTCCGTTAGCGATATCAATTGGAAACGGATAGGACAATTTACTGCCCGAAAAGTCCGACTCCTAAAACGTTCAACGGGCTTACTTGTAAACAACTAATTGGAGGTGCGAAGAACTGATGACTGTACTGGAACAAGGCACAATCACGATTCATACTGAGAATATCTTCCCGATTATCAAGAAGTCTCTCTACACCGATCACGAAATCTTCTTGCGGGAGCTGATCTCCAATTCAGTGGATGCCATCCAGAAGTTGAAGATGGTCTCTTATTCTGGGGAGATTGACGGGGATGTGGGAGACCCGGAAATTAAAATTACCATTGATAAGGATAAAAAAACTCTCTCCATCTCGGATAACGGCATTGGGATGACTGCCGATGAGGTGAAAAAGTATATTAATCAAGTTGCTTTTTCTAGCGCTGAAGAATTTATCCAGCAGTACCAAAAGCAAGCTGACCAACAGATTATCGGTCACTTCGGATTGGGTTTCTACTCTGCTTTCATGGTGGCTCAGAAGGTAGAAATTGATACCCTCTCTTATAAATCAGGGGAAACAGCCGTTCATTGGAGCTGTGATGGTTCTCCAGCCTTTGAACTATCGGATTCAGAGCGGACGGAACGGGGTACTACTGTTACCCTCACCATGCAAGAGGAGGAACAGGAGTACTTAGAACCCTCACGGATTCGTCAGCTAGTGAAGTCCTACTGTGATTTCATGGCAGTGCCCATCAAGCTGGAAGATGAGGTGATCAACAAGCATGAGGCACTGTGGAAGAAATCCTCAAGAGACCTGACCAAAGAAGACTATCTGGAGTTCTATCGCTATCTTTACCCGTTCCAAGATGAACCCTTGCTGTGGGTACATCTAAACACAGATTATCCTTTCTTGCTTGATGGCATTCTCTATTTCCCTAAACTGAAGCCAGACGTGGATGTGACTAAGGGGCAAATCAAGCTTTTCTGTAATCAAGTGTTTGTCAGTGACAACTGTGAAGAAGTAATTCCTAACTTCCTAATGCCACTGCGAGGGGTGATTGATAGCCCTGATATTCCCCTGAATGTTTCCCGTTCTGCTCTGACCAAAGACCGGACAGTGGCTCGGATTGGTGACTTTATTGCTAAAAAAGTTGGCGATCGCTTAAAGCAACAGTACCAGGATGAGCGGGATGAGTACATCCGTTCTTGGCAAGATGTGGGTACATTTGTTAAGTTTGGCTGCCTCAATAGCGATAAGTTTAAGAAACAAGTAGAAGATATTGTGATCTTCCGCACCACCTATCAACCGGTGGAAAGTTCGGAAGCTCCAAGCACTGACACCCCTAAGGTAGAAGTGCAATCCCAAGATGGGGATGCTTGGGAGGATGTCACCCCGGATGAGGGCACCGAACAGGACAAGTCTTCCTCTTCTCAACCCTACACCACCATCAAAGAGTATCTAGAGCGCAATAAAGAAAATCACGAAAATCGGGTATTCTATTGCACTGATGAGGCTAGCCAAGCCACTTATGTAGAACTGCACAAAAATCAAGGGTTAGAAGTCCTATTTATGGACTCCTTTATCGACACCCACTACATTAGCTTCTTGGAACGGGAATATACAGAGGCTAAGTTCTCTCGGGTGGATTCAGACTTGGATGATACCCTTGTTGATAAGGAGCAGGAAAAAGAGATTGTTGACCCGAAGACCAACAAAACCCGTTCTGACCTGATTAAGGAACTGTTTGAGCAAGCGATTAATAAGCCTAAGGTTAATGTCCGGACTCAAGCCCTGAAGTCTGATGACCCCCAAGGCACCCCACCGGCAATGGTATTGTTGCCGGAAGCCATGCGCCGTCTACAGGAAATGACTGCCATGATGCAGCAGGAGTCGGTGCAGTTTCCAGAGGAACATATTTTAGTGGTCAATACCACCCACCCACTGATTCAGAATCTAGTCAACCTCAGTCAAGGCAGTATTATTCAGAGTGGCGGTCAGTCTCCCTCAGCGGAATTGGCTAGCATGATTTGTCAGCATGTCTATGACCTGGCACTGATGGCTCAGAAAGGCTTTGATGCCGAAGGCATGAAGGCGTTTGTGGAACGGTCCAATAAGGTTATGACGCGCTTGACGCAATAGTAAAGGCTCAGTTGAAGGTTGAAGGTTGAAGGTTGAAGGTTGAAGGTTCGAGGTTGAAGGTTCGAGGTTGGAGATGTAGAAGATGTAGGGTGGGCAGTGGCTCAGACCGATTCACCAAGCTCGTCATCGGGTGACT
>NZ_JAAHGN010000089.1:0-12187 GCF_010672485.1 Moorena sp. SIO2C4
ATTATTTTATTATATCGAATAGCGAACAGGCCAAGAGTGTGGGAAGTATGGGAAGTGTGGGAAGTGTGGGAAGTGTGGAGAGATGGGAAGATGAGGAGATGGGGAGATAGCCAGATGAAATTGATGTCCAGATTTGCCTGAGCTTCTCCCAATGTGGCCTTAGCTTCAGTCAGTCTGTCGAGAGACTCAACCCGCAATTCAATTAACTCCAAGCTAGAAATGACAGCAACCGCTTGACCTTTCTTGACCCTCTGACCTGGTTTGACCAAAAGTTTAGCAACTGTACCGGGAATCGGTGCTGTTACTTGCGCCTGTTGGTTGGGCTGGGTTTCAATTTGCCCCGTGGTTTGAATACCAATATCCAAAAACTGCCTAGAGACGGATTGGAGTTTAATCCCAATTTGACTAGCGGTTGTGGCATCTACCTTAATTCCTTCGGGATTGCTGGTGGCTTCGGTTCCGCTTTGGAACTCATTTCCATGCCCGGCATGGGCGAAAACAGCAACTGGTGCGATCGCTATCACCAGCAAAAAGGTAAACGTTGAAGCCAGGATTTTTTCTGTCTTGTGCATAATGGATCAGTGCTTTTGATGCTCAGCAGAGGGTGCAAGTAGTCACCATAGCCTCCACCCAGATACCTAAGGTTTGCATCCAGATGGTCATTTGCTGTCGTCTTGATTAAGTATCACAAGCAAATATGAAATCAGGATGAAATTTTAGGTATCAATGAAATTATTTTTTTTAGGACTTTGGTAAGCCTTCAGCTTCTGAGAGTAGGAAATTGATTTGTTAATTATTTTTTTTAATTAATGTCACAATTTAATTCTATGTTTTAGAATTAATGGTTTAGGCTACGTGTAGTAATTGTGATACTTTTTGATGCCATATTCTAGAATTGCTACTCGCTATTCCCTGCTCCGAAATTCCCTTTGCTATTACATACATTGACTATAGGTGCGTGCAGCTTTAAGCTAATTTATCCACAGAAAGTTACACTCTGCCCCGCTTTGTTTCGCGCATATCGCTACTATAGACAAAGTATCCAGCGAGAAAAGACAGATGAGAGTACTGCTAGTTGAAGATGAGCCAGACTTGGGTGCTGCAATTAAGCGAGCGTTGAATATAGAGAAGTATGTGGTGGACTTGGTTGTTAACGGTACTGAAGCTTGGGGTTATTTAAACAATCACGAAACCCAATATACCTTAGCTATCTTCGACTGGTTGCTACCAGGGCTATCCGGACTAGAGTTACTGCGTCAGTTACGCTATAGTAATAATCCCTTGCCTATTTTGATGCTAACGGCAAAAGACCGCCTGGAAGATAGAGTGATGGGTTTGGATACCGGAGCCGATGATTATTTAGTCAAACCGTTCCTAATGGCAGAGTTGCTAGCAAGAGTTAGAGCCTTGCACCGGCGAACACCCCTACTCCAGCCCCAACAACTTCAGGTGGGTGACCTTATTCTAGATTATGGTAACCGAACGGTTTATCGTCTTGCTGCTAACGGTGAGAAACTCCACGTTCCACTCACGAATAAAGAATTCCAGCTCTTAGAGTATTTTATGAAGCATCCCAATCAGGTGATGACCACCAACCAAATTCGCAATCAACTTTGGGAAGTGAATGCAGAACCAATTAGTAACGTAGTGGCGGCTCAAATGCGCCTGCTACGTCGGAAACTCGAATCAATCAACTCCAGCATTCCCATTGAAACTGTGCATGGTTTGGGGTATCGTCTCAATCTGAAAAAATAATGAATCAAAATAAGCTATT
Organism: Moorena sp. SIO2C4; assembly: GCF_010672485.1. NCBI lineage: Bacteria > Bacillati > Cyanobacteriota > Cyanophyceae > Coleofasciculales > Coleofasciculaceae > Moorena > Moorena sp. SIO2C4. Next base: position 1,775 of record NZ_JAAHGN010000089.1, read on the forward strand.
TAACCAGACTCGTGGAAAATTAGCACTTTCCTATGCCATTGTCATGGGGTTTATTTTGAGCTTGTTGGGATTTGGTGTTTACAGAGGGATCGCTCATACCCATTTAGTCACTTCAGACCGGGAGTTAAAATCCGTTGCGGGGACACTCCATGATAGTCTGGAATGGAAACTCAAGGAACCGGGACGGGTAGAGCCAATAATTGGGGAACTTTTACCTAATCTGTGTATCGTTGGAGTTAACTGTTCTAAACCACTGGTTAGTCCCCAACGCCACATCCTCAGTGCTGTTAGCCAAGCTCACTACTACATCCGGCTATTTGATACCTCAGGACGTTTAATTGCCATTGCAGGAACTTACCCAGAGGGATTACCCCAGGTGTTTAATCAAGCACCTTGGCAAACCCTGTCCGATGGTAAGGGCAACTCCTATCACCAAATTTCTCTATCGCTACATACTCAAGATCAGCGGGATTGGGGGTATTTGCAGGTGGGGCACTCTTTCCAATACCTCAAGGAGTACCTCAATACGGTAAAATTAATCTTGGTATTGGGGCTGCCAATGGCAATGATCTTAGTCGGCAGTGGCAGTTGGTGGTTAGCAGGGTTGGCGATGCAACCTATTTACCAATCCTACAGACAGATTCAACAGTTTACCGCTGATGCTGCCCACGAGCTACGGACACCGATAGCTGCGACACTGGCAACGGTTGAGTCGGCACTTTTGATGCCTAGCTTGGATCAACAAGAAGCACGAAACATTCTTGAAATTGTTGAACGTCAAAATCAGCGGCTGACTCAGTTAGTTGCGGATTTGTTGTTGTTGTCTCGCTTAGATAGACAACCAGCATCTGTACGTCACCAGACATGCTGTCTCAATGACCTGGTTAGCGATTTAGTTGAGGAATTGGCAGCCTTGGCAATCGCTTCCGAAATTACACTGACATCTTCGGTGCTAGTGCCAACTCCTCTGGAGGTTGTGGGTGATTCTGAGCAGCTTTATCGCCTAGTTTCTAATTTAATTATTAATGGTATCCAATACACCCCTGTGGGTGGTAAAGTAACTGTTATTTTAGACAAGAGCGACCAACACGCGGTGATCCAGGTAGAAGATACGGGGATTGGTATTGCCCAAGAAGACCAAGGGCGAATTTTTGATCGCTTTTATCGAGTCAATAGCGATCGCTCTCGTCACACAGGAGGTTCCGGATTAGGGCTGGCAATTGCTAATGCGATCGCTATTGCCCACCACGGTAGCTTGCAAGTATACAGCGAACGAGGTGTTGGTAGTAGGTTTACTCTTCGATTGCCCAAGCCAGTTACTTCCTTCGATAAGGAACACTTTAGTGCTCCAGTTTTTTTCCAATCAAACTCCTAAGTGAAGCATGAAAGATAAAGTAAAAAAGGCAAATATTGAAGGATAAACAGATATAGCTCAAACGATACCAGTTATTTAACAACCAATAAATTAGACTATTTCATCCTTCATGATTAATACCTAATACCTAATACCTAATACTTCATCCTTCATACTTAATACTTAATAAGCTTATTTTAAAATACTGCGCAGCATCCAAGCCGTTTTCTCGTGTATGCTCATCCGTTCGGTCAACAGGTCAGCTGTGGACTCATCGTTAGCACGTTCAGCGGCTGGGAAAACAGACCGTGCAGTTCTTACCACTGCCTCATTGGCTTCCACTAGCAAGCGCACCATGTCCTCAGCCTCCGGAACATCGCTGGTTTCGGGGATAGAGGATAATTGTGCATACTGACTGTAGCTGCCAGGAGCAGGATAGCCTAGGGTACGAATCCGCTCTGCTACCGCATCCACTGCTAAAGCTAACTCATTGTACTGTTGCTCAAACATCAGGTGTAGGGAGTTGAACATTGGTCCAGTAACATTCCAGTGGAAGTAATGGGTCTTCAGGTATAGGGTATAAGTGTCGGCTAGTAGACGAGACAGTCCCTCAGCAATCTCTTTGCGGTCTTGTTCATCAATACCAATATTGACAGGTACAATCGTTGCCATAGTACTCTCCTAAAGGTTTCTAGTCCAAACTAATAGTAGCGACGGTCAGCTTTAAACAGCTTAACTTTAAGCAATTCGGGTTTCCTTGGGAATTCACCCAAGGTATGAACTTATTTTTGTCCCAAAATTGCTAATTTTCACGCTAAATGCCGTTTTAAGACGGAGCGAGGAGCGCGACGCACGCGGCACTTAATGGTTTTTTTTCCTAAACGCTGGTGTGCTTCGTAACGGTGGCAACCAGAAAAACCATAGTATAGCCCATCTACTTCTAACACATCAATGGGTTCGCGCAAACCTTCTTTGGCAATTGATTCCATCAGCGCCGCCACCTTGTTTGGATCATTTTGTCGTGGTAGGGGACGTCGAATTTGCTCTAGAGGAATTTCTGTGATGTTTACCATAGTGCTAGGACTTTGTCAATTTAGTTTTGATGATAATGGGGTTGCGGGTTAAGCGTTAGGAGTTGGGTTAATGGTTTTAGTTGCGTAGGGTGCGTGATAAGACGGGTTAGCCCTGATTTTCCGCCTCAACGCCTGGGTTGGAAAAGTCCGTCCGAAAAGAGCAGAAACGGGCAAGATGCCCATTCCACCCACCGGGTCAAACAGCAAATATGAGATGCACCCCTAATCTAAGCGTGCCTAATCCCTAATACAAGAATTCCCGTAGGAACGAGGTTCGGGTAAAATAGGAAAAATTTACCAAGGGCTAATGAATCAAGCCAGTTTTAATCCTAATGAGATTACTGTGCCCAATGGCTGCTTCTTTGGCTTGCCCTATTCGGTTGAGGAGGCTTCAATCGTTTTCCTGCCTGTTCCTTGGGACGTGACCACATCTTACCGAGAGGGGGCGGCAAACGGTCCCCAAGGAATTTTAGATGCTTCGGTACAGCTAGATTGGTACGACTTTGATGTACCCCAAGCTTGGGAAATCAGGTGCGGGACTATACCGATTAACTCAGCTATCCAAGACCAAAATCGTGCCATGAGGTTGATAGCTAAAGGGATTATTCAGTATTTAGAAGCTGGTGGCAATGTGGATGATGATGCGATCGCAAAACAGTTAGCAATCGTTAATCAAGCCTGTGCTGGTCTCAACAACTGGGTTTACACTCAGGCACTGGAACTGCTGGAGCAAGGCAAGCTGGTTGCCATCGTCGGTGGCGATCACAGTGTTCCTCTTGGGTTAATGCAAGCCCTAACACAGCAACACGATGAATACGGGATTTTACAAATTGATGCCCATGCCGATCTCCGGCAAGCCTATGAAGGGTTTACTTACTCCCATGCCTCGATCATGTACAATGCCCTGACTCTACCTCAGATTAATCGTTTAGTTCAGGTTGGCATCCGAGATGTTTGTGAAGAGGAAATGTCTTGGGCAAACAGCGATCGCCGGATTGTAGTGTTTGATGACTGGCAGCTCAAAGCTAAGACTTACGAAGGTATAACCTGGGCAGCCCAGTGCCAGGAAATTATTGCTAATTTACCGAATAAAGTTTATATTAGCTTTGACATTGACGGATTGAATCCAGCCTATTGTCCCAATACAGGTACTCCTGTGCCGGGAGGATTGGAATTTAACGAGGCAATTTATTTAGTGCGATCGCTAGTCAAAGCTGGAAAAACTATTATTGGTTTTGATCTGTGCGAAGTTGCTCCTGGAGACTCTGGGGATGAGTGGGATGGTAATGTTGGGGCTAGAGTTTTGTACAAGCTTGCCTGTTTGACTAGGTATAGGGCGACTTGCTAAAAAAATCAGAATAACTCAATTTTTATCAAAAGGGAGAGTTTGAGAGGGAAAAAAATACCCCTTGACGAATAGTTTGGGGATGAATTTTCCCTTTCAAATAGTGTTAAGATAAAAGAGAAAGGTCTTAAAAAACTGGGAATTGACCTTACTCAGCTACCCCCGGTGCGGGGGAAAGTTACGCCCTAGGAGATAACAATCTATTTGGTTGTGCCTGGGAATCCCCATCCAAGACGGTTGGGGAAGTTCAACTGACTGCTGTCGCCTGGGTAGCCAAATGTGTCTCTTTCAACTGCTCCAGTAAGGCTTTTCTTTGGTCATAGAGGCGTTTTAGAGGACGAGGCGCTACCTTAGCTAGGCAGTAAGCTGTCAGTAGGGGCATAGCAATGGTCGAGTCGCAATAAACCACTACTGTTTCTGATAACTTCTGTGGATCAAGCTTGCACCAAGAGACCGCCTCCGATGGGGTTGCTCCTGACAAACCCCCTGTGTCTGGACGGGCATCAGTTACCTGAAGAAAGTAATCATGCCCCTTCTCATCAATACCCAAGACTTCTTGAAGATACGGTTCCGTCTGCAACATAAAATTTTTCGGCGAGCCACCTCCCAAGATCCAAATTCCACTGGCTCCCCCATGGTTTTTAGCTGCCAGTACAATTGCTGCCGTTTCATTCACATCCAAGGACACATCAATGACTGGTCCGGTTCCCTGCAACCCTAGCGCTGCTAAATTCATCCCAATCGAACTATCTCCAGGGCTGGAGGTATAGATGGGGACTCCTAACCGATAAGCTGCCGCCAGCAGGGATTGGTTTTTCAGTCCCAATGTCTGCTCCCGTGCAGCAATGTACTTACCGCAGAGGTAGTGAAACTCTGCCGTTCCCATTCGACCCTTAAACTCAGGCTGTTCAATGATCTGACGAAAGAACTTATCCGTTGATAGCAGCACGTCATAATCGAAGAAAATGTCATAGATCCGAACAACCCCTTCTTTCTGCAATACCACATCACTGATATCGTGCCGCCCTTGATGGAGTTCCAATCCGATGCCAAAGTGAGTGTCGTGGTAGAGATTGGCTCCCGTAGATACTATCCAATCGACAAACCCTGCCTCCATCAGTGGGATCACTGCGGCCATTCCTAAGCCTGCGGGGGTTAATGCTCCTGTCAAACTTAAACCCACCGTTACGTTGGGCTGCAACATCCGCTCTACCAATAATTGGCAGCCTTCTCGTAATCGACCAGAATTGTAGGCTAGAAACGTCTGGTCGATCAACTCTGTGATTGGGATTTGTGCCGTAATCGGACGGGGAGCGATTTTACGCCCTTGCAAAAAGCGATTTTCTTTGGTGGGCATGTTAGTCAAATCACTGGAGAAAACTTGCGCTTAACGACCGTTATAACTTAATGAGCAACATTCTGTAATCTCAAGATTGATGGTTCATGATTCATGAAACTGAGCACCAAACTCTATAATTTTTTTTAGCTTTCCCTACAATTAGAGTTACTAGGTAAGTCCTGAGCTTAACTTGCGAGGGGGTTTGGGGGATACATCGACTCCCCCAGTATTTTTCTCACCCCTTCAAGGGGTGAGAAAAATACATCTACGAATTTGTGTATTGATGGTAGACTGTAATGTATGTTGATGATGAACTATCGCTACCGAATCTATCCAAGTGCGAGCCAGCAAGTTCAAATACTTGAGTGGTTAGAGACTTGTCGCGGCGTCTACAACTACGCTCTGAGGGAGTTGAAAGACTGGTTGGCAAGTCGAAAGTGTGATGTGGATAGATGTTCTTTGTCAAAGGAATACATCATCCCAGCTGATACTCCGTTCCCTAGCTACCATCTTCAACAAAATAGTCACGAACTCAAATAGGTATAACTCCTCAAACTCCGCTCATAATTTTCCAGCAGCCGTTGAGATTCTGCCAAAGTAATTCGGTTCTCTTGCAACGCCTGTTCTGTGCGGCGGCGCATACCTTCCACCAAATCTTCAGCATCATACTGCACATAACCCAAAACTTCCGTGATTGTATCTCCCTTAACCACGTGTTCAATTTCATACCCTCTGGGGCTTAATTTGATGTGAACTGCGTTACTATCACCAAAAAGATTGTGTAAATTCCCCATAATCTCTTGGTAGGCACCGACTAGGAAGAAACCCAAATAGTAGGGTTCTTTGGATTTGGGATTTGGGATTTGGGATTTGGAATTAGAAATTCTCTCTGGCTCCTCGGCTTTGCGCAAAGGATGTAGTTCCAGCAACGATTTAACATCCCGCAGGTCAATAAATTGGTCAATCTTACCATCACTATCGCAGGTAAGGTCAGCCAGGATCCCCCTTTGAGTTGGTTCTTCATCCAGCCGATGGATGGGCATAATCGGAAATAGCTGGTTAATTCCCCAGCAATCTGGCACTGATTGGAAGACTGATAGGTTGACATAATAAATTGATGCCATGATCGTTTCCAGGTCTGCTAGATCCTCAGGAACATAGTCTTGTGTTCTGATAATTTCCCGAATCTTTTGACAGCACGCCCAATAAAGCTGCTCGGCTTTAGCCCGCTCGGTAATGCTCAGATAGCCTAAACTAAACAGGCTTTTTGCTTCTTGGTTAAGCTCGATGGCATCATGATAAGCTTCCTGGTAATTCTCAAGGTCGATAGTACAGTAAGTTTCCCAAAGATTTCGGATAATTAGATGGTCTTGTTCCGTTGCCAGTGGAGGGGATTGAGATTCGACATCACTGGTACTCAAAACATCAAAGATCAGGACTGATTGATGGGATGCGATCGCACGACCACTTTCACTAATGAGTGTTGGTGCCGGAATTTGATGTTCCTCACAAGCTTCCTTCACCGCAGCCACAATGTCATTGGCATAGTTCTGCATGTTGTAGTTTTTGGAGGCATGGAAGTTTGTTTTGGAGCCATCGTAATCCACTGCCAACCCACCACCTACATCTAGATACTGCATATTCACCCCTAATCCCTTGAGCTCAGCATAAATTTGGCTGGCTTCGCGAATAGCATCTTTAATTGCGCTAATGGCAGAGATTTGAGAGCCGATGTGGAAGTGCAACAGCTGCAATGACTCAAGCATTCCAGCCTCTCGTAGCTGGTCAATGGTTTGGAGTATTTCTGGAATTTTCAGACCAAATTTAGCTCTATCTCCTACAGAGTTTCCCCAACGACCCATGCTTTGTGTACTCAGTTTGGCTCGCACCCCCAGCACTGGTGTGATGCCTCCTAACTCAGCAGCTACCTCGATAATTAGCTGCACTTCTTCTAGCTGTTCTAGGACAATTATCGGATTATGTCCCAATCGCCTAGCTAAAAGGGCAGTTTCAAGATATTCCCGGTCTTTGTAGCCGTTACAAATAATTAGGGAATCCGGAGTGAGCAATGTTGCTAGAGCAATCATCAATTCAGGTTTAGAACCGACTTCTAAACCAAATTGATAAGGTTGACCAAAATACACGACATCCTCTACCACATGTCGATGCTGGTTGCATTTAACCGGAAAGACTCCTTGGTAACGACCAGGGTATTTGTAGCGAGTAATGGCTTGGGCAAAACAGGCGTTTAATTGCGCTATCTGGTCTGCCAAGATATCTGAAAAATGGATTAATAATGGTAGTCCCAAGTTGCGCTGCTTCAGGGATTCTACCAGTTCCAACAAATCCAACGAGCCGCCCCCATTGCCTTTAGGGGAAACCATGATATGACCAGCAGTGTTAATGGCAAAGTAGGGTTCTCCCCAGCCTTGGATCTGATAAAGCTCCTCACTTTTCTCAATTGTCCAAGATTTAGAGGTCTTCTGATCTTGGTTCTGGTTAGGGATTTGAGAACAGGATGAGTCTATCAACTTAACACCATAATCTGTAGGATTTTGAGTCGAGAACCCTGTAGTAGTCTCATTAGTAGTCTCAGTAGTCGTCTCAGGGGTTAAATACTCTTGAAACTGGGATTTACGCTGTAGTGTCACCAATAACCTCCTTAAAGACATTGGTCGAACTGACAAGCCATGCTAAAATGCCGTCAGCGTGTTTTTTAACTAATCGTGAGCGTCGATGTCTAAACCATCTGGTCATCAGGCTCAAAAGCAAGATTATTTCCAGTCCATCCAAAAGCTAATATACAATTATCAGATTGCTGTTTGGGTTGGGCTTTGGGTTGTTATGGTCTTAGCCGGTAGCATAGCAACTATTGGTCTGATTGATCCTGGACCGATTGAGGAAGAAGCCAATAATCCACAACCAGCTCTGGCTCAACTGCGGGCATCAGCGGCCAAAGAGGCTGTGCCTCTGTCTTTGTTTGGTGTTGTTGCTGTAGGCTGCGCCAGCGGTTGCTTATTGCTTACTCAGGCTCTAAAATTTCCAAGCCGGAAAACGAAACCGAAAAGACCGATAACATCTAGTGTCAGCAGTAGAAGGCGACGCCGTAATTCTAGACGCCGTAAGGCTACTAGCAAACAACAACCAGTCAAATCATTACCATTATTACCATCACAAAACAAGAGTGATGACCAACAGACCGAGGTAACGGTTTTGCCACCAGAGCCTACTGATCAGACCAATCCTCAAGACGAGACTCTTGCCAACATGATGGATATGCGTAAGCGCCGCTCTCTGTCTTCCTTGATGCGGGATCAATAATCAGCTGATGCTAGTGGTGATTTATTTAATGTGCCCTTAATTTGCCCTTTGTTCACTCTTGACGCTTGACGGTTAACCGTCAATTGTTAGAAGTTCTAACCTCTAACAGGGATTGCCAATCTTTAATCGCTTGCTGTGACCAAAGCCAGTTCTTGCTCAAGGCATCAGGTTTGAAGTTAATGGGGTCATTGGTGAGCACCAGTTGCCGTAGCTTGAGGGATCGTTGGGACAAGCTCGCCCGCTTAGATCCGTTTTGTTCTTGAGCCGATTTCCACAAGCCTAGCCCTAAGCCAGCATAGGTATTCCATTTTTGGGAATTGCTGGATTTTCCAGATCCAACTGTTGTAGGTTTCTTGTTGCTACTCCTGTACAATGCATCATACCAAGCTTGGTTAGCTCGCTCGTATTTGCCTTCAGCGTAATAGGCAAACCCTAGGGCATTGCGGTAAGTCCAAGAGTCAGGTTCTTGTTTGACTGCTCTTTCCCAATAACGTCTGACATCATCGAAACTGTATTCATCCGAGCCTGTCTGGATCGACTGCCATGCCAGACGCCCTCTTAAAAAACTCACCATTGACTTATTCAATTGTTCTGAGGGAACTTCCTGAAGGGCAGCAGAAGCCTGGGGTAATGCACCCCGGTCTAGCAATGCCCTGACAGCTTCGGTTCCTCGAATAATATTCCCCTCACTGAATGCTTGAATTGCGATCGCTGTGACGGTCTTAGTCTTAGCCTTTGTCAAATTCACATTTGAGTAATCAACAGGTTTGGAGAGACCTGGTGGTAATTGTCTGCCTAGCCCAGGACTAGGAGGGTTCTGGAAAAACCAAACCCCCAAAAGTACCAAGGCCAGAGTTCCCGTTGCTCCTAGTCCGATCCACACTGGTGAACGTGGTAACCTTGAACCCTTCTGTTTAGGATTAGTGACCTTTTTCCCCTCAAGTTCTGCTGTAGAATCCTCAAGGTTTGGAGCTGATTGGGTTGAGCCCTCGCTAGACAAAGCCGCTGTCAGGGTTGCAGCTGAAGCTTTCGAAGCAGCAGGTAGTTGACTTGGGGTATGGACTGGTAAGTTCTTCTGAGCAGCCTCTGAGTAAGGGTTTTGGGATAACCCCTCTAAATTCGATGCTGCTATTTGTGATTCCCCACCCTGAGCCTCTGTATTGAGCTGATCCAGCAATCCCTTAATGAAAGCAGCGGGATCGTCTGCTTCTAGTTCATGGGATTCTAAACCCGGTGTTACACCAGTGAGACTTTCATGGTCATACTCAGCTTCTCCCCTAGAGACAAGAGCTGACTCTTCCTCAAATTCTGAGAATGTGGTAGAATTATTATCTGCTGGTGGTGTAAAAAACGCCTCTTCTGGGTCTAACCCTACAGACATTCCAGGAGGATCGGGCAGACTAAATATTTGAGTTCGGTCATAACTGTGGTCATCATTGGTCAGGAAACCATCAAATTCCGGATGCAGATAGAGAACAGGTAATGCCCAATAAAGCTGGTTCGAGCCATAAGCAGAAATGAGTCCTTGTCTAGCTCGCGAGAGGCTTAGGTCAATGGGATAACCCTGATTGATGTTACGGTATAATAGTCGGGTTAGGGTCAGGGCTACCTCATCGGGAATACGCTCTGCCATGGCTAGAACACCAGGAATACCGCGCTTAACCAGTGCTTGGGCGAGATTTTGATCGTTACCGTTTTCTTGGGTATGTGAAGCAGCTGTATGAGCACCACGACAGGAGTTGAATACAGCCAGCTGGACACCATTATTAACTAACAATCCCGCTAGATCATCACCCCTTACGGTCTCTGTCAAACCAGTTTTTTTACTAACCAGGTAGACATCACCACCTGATTCCCCTAGGTTAGAGTGACCAGCATAGTGGAAGACTTGATATTTTCCTTGTTCCAGGGCTTGGGTTAACTGTTCCCGTCCTGGCTGTTCCAGAATTGTCAGATGAATCGCTGGGGGTCATTGGGGTGA
>NZ_JAAHGN010000890.1:0-3210 GCF_010672485.1 Moorena sp. SIO2C4
TGGGGGCTAGGGGGGCGAAACCATACTGAGAATCAGCAACGCCACATTCTCAGCCTAAGATCTATTTTGGCTTGGGCAGTCGTAGCAAATTGGAACGGATTGGACCGAGAATGCGGTTTAGCTCACGCAATTGATCAGCTGTCCCCATACAAATCAGCAGGTCTCCTGGTATGAGTTTAGTGTCACCGTCTGGTCCAGCAATCAGACGACCGGAATCCCGGCGAATTGCTAAAACCAAAGCACCAGTTTGCGATCGCAGTCGGGCTTCCCTGAGGGTTTTGCCCACGCAAGGACAGGTTTCGGGGTCTAGCAGAAACTCTTCCATATAAAAAGAGCTATCAGTTCCGGTTAGAATCCCATCCACAAAATCCATGACTTGGGGTCTAAGGGCTGCAGCTGCCAAGCGTCTACCACCAGTGATGTAGGGAGAGACTACAGCATCTGCACCAGCTCGCTGCAACTTTTGAACAGCTTCTTCGGAGCTAGCACGAGCGATGGCTCGAATTCGAGGATTGAGGGTTTTGGCAGACAAGATAATATAGAGATTTTCAGCATCTGAGGGCAGGGCAGCCACCAGACAAATTGCCCGTTCAATCCCCACATTTAGCAGAGTTTCATCCAAGGTGGCATCTCCGTGTACAGAAATACAACCCATATCCTGGACAGCCTGAACCTGTTCCAATCGGGAGTCAATTGTTACAAATGGGATGCCCTCAGCCTTAAATTCCAGAGCAATCTGACGCCCAGTCCGTCCAAACCCACACAAAATGTAGTGTTTCGTCAAACTATCTAGCAAGCGCTTCTGTTGCCTCATGCGAATTCCATCTTGAAAGTAGCCTTGAATTAGGGCTTCTGTAAACCGGTTAACAATGTAACCGATACTAATAATGCCCATAAAAATCAGACAAATGCTAAATAGTTTTGCCCGATCTCCCATCGGCCGTACTTCTTGATAGCCCACTGTCGAAAGGGTGATTACCGTCATGTAGGCTGACTCCAACCAGCCCCAGCCTTCAACCACCCGATACCAAAGAGTTCCAATCAGAAATACACCCCCGAGAGTGATCGCACCGGCAATCAGCTCTTGGCGAAGACGTCGATATTTTTGCTCAAGGGTTGAATACACCGTTGCTTGTCATGGGTTAACTTAACTTAATACCTAGATAAAATTCAGGTGAAACTGGCAACACCGACAGCTGACAGTGGTTTTTAATATTACATATATGAATATGATTAAGTGTATTGGTTTTCTATCGGTATAGTTGACAAATATAGTTGACAGATATAGTTAACAAATATAGTTAACAAATATAGTTAACAAATATAGTTAATAAATATAGTTGATAAATATAGTTCACAGATACGGCGGTTTGCAATTCAGTTAGGTACAAAGTTCTGGGTTTTTAGGGAACAGAGAACAGCGGATCTGGGAACAGGGACAACAATCCTGTGTACCTGATAGTTATGCAAACCGCCCTATATAGTTCACAGATATAGTTCACAGATATAGTTCACAGATATAGTTCACAGATATATAGTTCACAGATATATAGTTCACAGATATATAGTTCACAGATATAGTTCACAGATATAGTTCACAGATATAGTTCACAGATATAGTTCACAGATATAGTTCACAGATATAGTTCACAGATATAGTTCACAGATATATAGTTCACAGATATAGTTCACAGATATAGTTCACAGATATAGTTCACAGATATAGTTCACAGATATAGTTCACAGATATAGTTCACAAATATAATATATAGTTCAAAGATATAGTTCACAGATATAGTAAAGTGTTCAAGACATATGAAACCAGGCGGTCAATGCGACTGCCAAGGCATCTGCTAAATCATCTGGTTTGGGGATGGTGTCTAAGTTTAACTCCCGCATAACAGCCTGCTGAACCTCATATTTATCCGCATTACCATATCCGGTCATTGCCTGTTTAATCTGACCCGGTGTAAACTCTACCATTGGAACTTGATGTTGTGCTGTTACTAACACCACAACACCCCGTGCCTGAGCTACGGAGATCGTAGTACTCATACGGTAGAAAAAAAGTTTTTCAATCGCCACCAGATCCGGTTGGCAGTGTTCAAGCAGGGTGTGTAAATCCTCGTAAATCGTACACAGTCGTGAGCCGTAATCAGTCTTGGCAGGGGTTTGGATGATGCCAAAATCTAGCAACTGCAATGGTTCAAGGGTTGCCTGTATTAGTGACTGCCTAGAAGGCTTGGCCACTCCTAAGGAGCCTTTTGTGTTTGCTGACTTACTAATTTTGGTGGTTTGGCAACTAATTGCGCCAAAACCTAAAGTAGCTAGTCCTGGGTCAATTCCCAAAATTCGCTTTTCCATCTGGCTCACTGCAGTTAATCCCTTTCGAGTGTAATCACTAAATTAGGTTAATGGTGTTAGTGCTATCATCCCTATTACCTAGTGCTATGATCCCTAGTACCTGTAGCGTTCGGCATTAAGTCATGACCTCTAAGCAGCCACACCTTAACGGGAATCAAAGAAGTCTGGGGTAGCTGACTACTTGGGATTATTCTGTTTCACCCCGTATTTTTTGGGGTTACGCTACTACTCTCATACCCTAAATGGCAACTCAATCGACCTCACCACTTTCGGCATATCCACGGGTAAATTCTGATCATAACGTTTAGGTACCGGATATTGTATTAATCACACCTTAGCCTAATTATCTGAAACTGTGGTGATCAGTACCAGCTTCATGGTGAATTCACCATTGAGGTGCGACCCAAGGGCGCGAGCAATCCCTCGCGCCCTTGGAGGCGCGCACCTTGATCAGTAATATCAATGAAAACCGCTATACCTGAAGGGTGAGCGGCTATGTGAATCACGCGCTTTTCACACGAATGTTTGATTAGGCAAAGAAAGTACCAATCTGACAGGCACTTCCGGAGCCTTAGCCGTTCCTCACTACATGCATCGCCTCCTTGTCAAGTGCTGGAGTTCGACCAGCAATGTCTATCCAGCTTTTGTACTTACCATACTCAGTGTAGTTATGTCCTCAATCAGTCTTTTCAAAAGAGCTCTACGTACCCTACAAAATGAATCGAGAGGTCGAATTCCTCAGCGGGTCAACCGTTGGTTTAAGTGGTTAGCCCCTGGATTACTGGTGAAGCGTTGGATACTTTTAAGTGCTGGTGGTGTAGTGCTAACAAGTTTGGGATTAGCGAT
>NZ_JAAHGN010000891.1:0-3208 GCF_010672485.1 Moorena sp. SIO2C4
TACACCGATGATGCAGCATTTTGCTGAACTAAAAGACCAGTATTCCCATGCTGTGCTGCTCTACCGAGTTTGGGACTTCTATGAAACCTTCTTTCAGGATGCCAGGATAATTGCTGAAGCCCTGGAACTGGTCTTAACCAGCAAAGAAGCTGGTAAGGGAGTGGGACGGGTGCCAATGACAGGGGTTCCTCATCATGCTTTGGACCGCTACAGCACCATGCTAGTGGAAAAATGCTATGCGATCGCAATTTGTGACCAAGTGGAAGATGCCTCAGTAGCAGCCAAAGAAGGACGTCAGGTGCGCCGGGAAGTCACCCGTGTCCTTACCCCCGGTACCTTGATGGAAGAGGAGATGCTCCATGCTCGTCGTAACAATTTCTTGGCAGCAGTAGTGATTGCTAAGAATCATTGGGGTTTAGCCTATGCAGATATTTCCACTGGGGAATTTCTGACTACTCAAGACCGAGAGTTAGACCTGCTGGTTCAGGAATTGATGCGCTTGCAGCCGTCGGAGGTATTAATTCCCACCAATGCTCCCGATTTGGGGAGTATGCTACGACCTGGTCAGACCTCTGAGAGTTTACCGGATTGTTTACCAAATTCATTTTGTTATGCACTCCGTCCCCAACGACACTTTACCTTGGCAGAAGCCCGACAGCGACTGTTGGAACAGTTCAAAGTGCGATCGCTTGAAGGGTTAGGGTGTGAACATCTGCCCCTTGGTGTCCGTGCTGCTGGTGGGTTGTTGGAATATCTGAAAGATACCCAAAAAGAAAATTATGTAGCGTTACAGATATTACGGACCTATACCATTGCTGATTATTTAATTCTCGACCACCAGACTCGTCGCAATCTCGAAATTACTGCTACTGTCCGAGATAACACCTTTAACGGTTCCCTGCTTTGGGCTCTAGATCGAACCAGTACAGCCATGGGAGGTAGAGCATTGCGGCGCTGGCTACTCCAACCATTACTAGAGATTAAGGGAATCCGGGCGCGACATGATACGATCGCGGAATTAGTGGAGAATACTGGACTGCGCCAGGACTTACAACAGCTGCTTCGGAAAATTTATGACTTGGATCGGTTGACAGGGAAAGCAAGTTCTGGTAGGGCGAATGCCAGAGATTTAGTAGCCTTAGGGGATTCTCTGTTGAGGTTACCGGAATTAGCTGACCTAGCGGCTTATGGCTCTTCTCCCTATCTGAAAGTGATGCAGAATGTACCGCCACAATTGGAAGAGATAGGGCACACACTGCAGGAGCATCTGGTAGAGTCACCACCCTTGCATCTGACTGAGGGGAAATTAATTCGGCCTCAGGTCAATCAGCAGTTGGATGAAATGCGTGGTCAAGCCGAGGAGGATCAGCAGTGGATTGCTAATTTGGAAGTAACGGAGCGGGAAAAGACAGATATTCCCAAGCTGAAGGTAGGGTTTAATAAGACCTTTGGATATTACATTAGTGTACCTCGTGCTAAGACAGCTCAGGTACCAGATGATTATATTCGGAAGCAGACGTTAGTTAATGAAGAGCGCTATATAACCCCAGAGCTGAAGGAACGGGAAGCACGGATTCTCACGGCCCGGGAGGATTTGAATCGTTTAGAGTATGAAATTTTTGTGGGCTTGCGCCATGAGGTAGGGCTGGAAGCTGACAGGATTCGGGGTGTGTCTCGGGCGGTAGCAGCATTGGATGTGTTGTGTGGATTAGCAGAGGTCGCTGTTTATCAGGGATATTGTCGTCCCGATATGGATCAAAGCCGGGAAATTCGGATTATAGATGGACGGCATCCAGTGGTAGAACAGTCCTTGCCCAGTGGCTTGTTTGTCCCGAATTCCGCGTCTTTAGGTCAAAACAAGTTAAAGGTTGACGGGGAGTTGAAGGTTGACGGGGAGTTGAAGGTTGACGGGGAGTTGAAGGTTGACGGGGAGTTGAAGGTTGACGGGGAGTTGAACGTTGAAAATTCTAACGAGCAACCTTCTAACCAGCAACCCGATAACGAGCAACCCGATAACGAGCAACCTGCTAACCTTCAACCTGCTAACCTTCAACCTTCTAACCTTCAACCTTCTAACCTTCAACCTTCTAACCTTCAACCTTCTAACCTTCAACCTTCTAACCTTCAACCTTCTAACCTTCAACCTTCTAACCTTCAACCAAACAACCTGCAACCAAACAACCTGCAACCTGCCACCGAAACGGATATTCCTGATTTGATTATTTTGACCGGACCTAACGCCAGTGGGAAGAGTTGTTATTTGCGTCAGGTAGGATTGATTCAGTTGATGGCACAGGTGGGAAGTTTTGTGCCAGCATCAGAAGCAAGTTTGGGGATATGCGATCGCATTTTTACCAGAGTCGGTGCGGTGGATGATTTAGCAACAGGCCAGTCTACGTTTATGGTGGAAATGAACGAGACAGCGAATATTCTCAATCATGCTACGGATAAGTCTTTAGTGTTGTTGGATGAGATTGGTCGAGGCACAGCAACCTTTGATGGTCTTTCCATCGCTTGGGCGGTCGGGGAGTATCTGGCCATGGAAATTAAGGCACGGACGATTTTTGCCACCCATTATCATGAGTTGAATGAGTTAGCCTCGATTTTGCCCAATGTAGCTAATTATCAGGTGACCGTAAAAGAGTTAGCGAATGAAATCATCTTTTTGCATCAGGTACAGCCAGGAGGAGCTAACCGTTCTTATGGGATTGAGGCAGGACGTTTAGCGGGTTTACCAACCTCAGTGATTAATCGGGCGAAACAGGTGATGAAGCAAATTGAGAAGCACAGTAAAATTGCCCTGGGGTTGCGCAAGGGGATTGGCAAACAATTGTCAGCTAGGAATACAACTGGCCAAAAGGTGACAGACCAAAGGGTGACCATCGAGCAGTTGGATATTTTTGATGATTAAGCCACCATGGTTGTGATCTGATCAACAACTACACCGTTAACACAGCTGATCACTTAACGAGGATGGGATGAGACCTAGGAGCCGCTAAGCAAAAGCATTCCCGCCCACTGCCCTTACGGAAAAAAGATCCGATTGCATAAATTTCTGAGCTAGCCCTGATTAGTATATAGACCGATACTTTTTAGCTACCAGAATCTCTCAAGGGAAAATTTTGGCTCACTAATGCAAGTTGATTTCTCAACCAGGGTGTATCTACCAAGGCTCGTAGGAATATCCCACGAGCGCCGTTAATGTCTC
>NZ_JAAHGN010000892.1:0-3207 GCF_010672485.1 Moorena sp. SIO2C4
TGCTGAAAGCTGTTCGCGTTCGCGGAGCGTGGCCATTCGCGTAGCGTGGCCAACGGCCAAGGCCAAGCGTGCGCGTAGCGCTTAAGCTGTTCGCGTAGCGTGCGCGTAGCGCTTAAGCTGATAGCTGAAGATTAGGGACTATTTGGTAAGTGATTAACCAGACTTGAGCTCAGTTGAATCAACCTCGATTTTTGGGGAGCCGACGCAATCGGCTCCTTTTTTTTGTGGAACGGACATCTTGTTTTTTGTGGAACGGGCATCTTGCCCGTTTGATTTTATGGAATGATTTGAATAGTTTTGTGGAACGGGCATCTTGCCCGTTTGATTTTCGGTTGAGGGGGTGACAAGCCAGCTCAACTTTTTGGCCTTGCTTAATAATGGAATGATTTGAATAGTTTTGTGGAACGGGCATCTTGCCCGTTTCATTTTCAGTTGAGGGGGTGACAAGCCAGCTCAACGGTGATGCGATCGCATAGCATCGCCTTCGGGGGAATCCCGCCTAGGGCTTGAGAAGACGCTGATTTCAATAACTCCATCCAGTCAGTGAATCCAGTCACCTCATGCAGTAATTAACTTCACCGGTTGATGTGATTTATATCACACCTTTATCTAACTAAATCGATAATAATGATTATTAGGGAAAATTATAAGATTAGTCAGCCAAGTCTTAGAATTTATCATTTCAGGGCAAAGCATCTGATTATATGCTCAGGATTATAAGCTCAGGGTAGCGCGTCTCTGGCTAAGAAAATATATCACTCAAGAAATATAATATCATCTCTGATTGACTAATTATCATATCCGAAATCAGGTAATTTGGAATTGGTAATTTGTATTTGGTGATTTTGAATTGGTAATTGGTAGTTGAGGATTACCCATTACTGATTACGCTTACCCAACAATCTATAGACTATTTTGGAAGTGATTAACCGCACTTGAACTAATAGATCAGTTCAGATCATTTATGTAAAGCTGTATCGGTTTCTTCAGCTAAACGTGAGATGCTCTTTGTGCCGTGTGTTTCACATTTAACTAGATTTTACGTGCATTTCTGCTGAAACTATTCGAGCAGAGGTCGCTGTCATCAGTAACCTAGAAGCAATTCTTTGCAAACGTAACGATTCACTCGTTTGCCTATAAGCCTTAGGGTTGCTTTGCCAGTAAACTGTGAACCTCTCTATCCTAATTTAGCATGTTACAAAGAAAATCGACACCGCTTATCCTACCAGAGGAAAATAAATTTCCAGACTGTCTGACGATGGAGCTTAAAGTTGAGCCAGTCTCGACAGGGATTTTTTCATCTCGCGATAGAGAGCAATTAAAGCTATACCTGACTATTCAATTTAATGAACAGTGGCTGCAGATGCTATTGGGTCGAGTTAGGTTCGGACTCAAAGGTGGAGAACTCAGGCTAAGGCTAAAAAATGGCAAGATACCTTTGGAAGCTCGTAACTTCAGTGGCTCATTTGAGCCTGCTGTTGAAAAACAGAGGAAGCAGCAAGAGAGTAAGGAAAATCACAGTAAAGTCGAGGCTTCTTGGGATAAAAATCAACCTGGAGTTAAAGCTAACCATGGTGAAAAGAATACAGGAGGGACAACAGATGGGTTTCAGTTCATTGACTATCAGATCACAACGAAGGGGTCAGAGGAAACTCCAGCTTGGGTTTTTGAGGTAAAAACGGGTCAACCCGTGTTTAAAGGATTACTCAAGGAAGTCGAGCTGGGAACAATAGATGTAATGGCAAAGCCGTGCTACATAGAAGCTACCTTTGAAGTTTTTAAACCAGATGTTCATGTGACTGGAGCTGAAGGGTTGTGGTCTCCCGAAATTAGTCGGGAAGAACGTGTAGTCTTAGATAGAAAGATTGCCTTACTGATTCTAGAGCACCAATTAAAACCTTATTTAAGTAAAGTGGTACTAAAGTATGACTAACGAACAATCTAAACCGGTGACTAACGAAAAATTCAACCAGGAGTTGGAAGAATTCATCAGAAGTGTTGAAGGCGCTAACACTACTAATTTTTCTCAACTGGCGGAGATAGCTGAACTAAATCTTTATGAAGACTTGGCTAGAGTTGACTTAAGCGGGGTTAACTTAGAAAACGTTAATCTGAATAATGCTGATTTAAGGGGAACGAATTTTAGGAATGCCAATCTAACTGGTGCTGATTTTAGGAATGCCAATCTAACCGGTGCTGACTTTAATGATGCTATTTTAGACAACGCTCAATTTGGTAATAATTCAGGGCTTACTGAGGATATTATATCTGCTCTCAAGGCTCAAGGGGCAATTTTTTTTGATGATTCTGAAGAATTCTTGCTTCCTACAGAAAAATTACATAATGTAGAAGCGCTCTGGAAGCAGGGTATCAAAAAAACTATTTTGATGATAGAGGAATTGAGTGATAAGGATGTAGAATGGATGATTGCTACAGGCAGCAAGAAAGAAATTATTGCTGATACTACGCTTATCGAAGAAGGGAAAGAGATTGATGCACTGTATATAGTGTTGGACGGACAGTTTACAGTTTCAGTTGGGGGCAGAGATATTGCTGAATTATCGGGAGGTGAAGTAGTAGGGGAAATGTCTTTTCTAAAACGAAGTTTACCTGCCGCTACTGTTACCGCTATAAATGACTCAGTAGTTTGGTCAATTTGTCGGCATAAGTTGCAGGAAAAGCTACAGCAAGATAAAGATTTTGCATCCCGTTTCTATAAAGCTACTTCTATTATTTTAGCTGATAGGTTACTCGGCCAATCTTATCAAAATCAATATTCCCAAATTCAGCCATTACCTAACTACTATTGCAGCCCTAAAAATCTTAATAATCAGGCTTATTTGAATCGTTATGATGCACAACAAAAATTATATTCTCTAATCAAAGGGATGTCGGACAAGTGCTTTAGTTAAACCCAACTATTTAGCACTTATCACATTTCTAAATTCGGTGAGGTACTTTTGTCCTAGGTGGCGCAGAAGTAGGGAGTAGGGAGTAGGGAGTAGGGAGTAGGGAGTAGGGATGGAGCGCTCCCCAGAAATTCTGGATTCTTATGATGACTTCAGCAATTCTGTCTACTGTCTACTCCTGAAAATAATTAGTTAAGACATAATTCGAGGGAGTGATAAAATCCTAAAAAGGGTGTTAGACAATCCTAGCATTAGAGAATGGGATTCGGCGTTCGCGCAGCGTGGCCTACGGCCACAG
>NZ_JAAHGN010000893.1:0-3206 GCF_010672485.1 Moorena sp. SIO2C4
GGGAAACCGGTTGGGGAAGAATTGTTTCAGATGTCGGTAGGGCTTCCGCATTACCATAAACTGAAGAGCTGGAAGCATAGACTAATCGCGTCAGATGTTTGGCATCTTTGGCGGCTTCGAGTAGGATTTGGGTAGCGTTAATATTGCGCTCGGTATAATCCCGAAAACCATCCCCCCAACTAGCCCGAACTCCAGCTTGTGCTGCCTGATGATAAACTACCTCTACATCAGTTAGGAGCGATCCCCAATCCAAGGTCTGAATATCACTTTCGATTAACTCAAAAGCGGGATGCTCTTTAAAATTTTCAATATTCCGGCGCTTGAGGTTGGGATCGTAGTAATCGTTAAATTGATCAATACCAATCACTCGCTCACCTTGATTCAAAAGGGTTTCTACTAGGTGAGAACCGACAAAACCCGCAGCACCCGTAACGATATTAAGAGCCATAAATTTAAGATTTCAAACTATTGGTTAAGCTTTGGGCAGACTAGTTTATTTTTGAATGTATATTAAATATAGTCTGGCACAATATCTGAAATTATGACTAATTTTTTTTTTAGTAAAAATGGATTCAAAACTTTGGTAAGGTCATAGAATAAGATAGAGTATTCAGCACAGAGTGTAGAAAAAAAGTGAAGATTTTGGTAATTGGCAATGGGGGAAGGGAGTACGCCCTGGCCTGGAAACTACTGCAATCTCAAAGTATTCAGCAGGTGATATGTGTTCCTGGTAATGGTGGCACCGCTACACTAACAGGTTGCCAAAATCGTTTATTAAACCTTCAAGATTTTGAAGCAATTGCTGAGTTTGCTCTGGTTAACCATATATCTCTAGTGGTGGTAGGTCCAGAACTCCCACTGTCTTTAGGTATTACAGACTATCTCCAAGGTAAAGATATCCCTGTGTTTGGTCCCACCCAGGAGGGAGCGCAAATTGAGTCGAGTAAGTCTTGGGCAAAGGATTTGATGCAGTCGGCTGGTGTTCCTACCCCAAGTTTTGCTGTGTTTACGGAACCAGAGCCAGCATTGGCTTATGTGAAAGCCCAGGTAGCACCAATTGTGGTCAAAGCCGATGGCTTAGCAGCCGGTAAAGGGGTAACTGTTGCGGCGACGATAGACGAGGCAGAAATGGCTGTGGAGTCACTCTTTCAGAATGGGTTTGAGACGGTAGTGATTGAAGAGTGTGTCACCGGTCAAGAAGTTTCGGTTTTGGCTGTTACGGATGGCTTGACGGTTCGTCCCTTAGTACCAGCTCAAGACCATAAGCGAATTGGGGAAGGGGATACCGGTCCCAATACCGGAGGGATGGGAGCTTATGCTCCTGCACCGATTGTTACCCCAGAGCTAAGCACACGCATTGAGACGGAGATTCTTAATCCTACCCTTGAGGCTTTAAAGGTCAGGGGCATTGATTATCGGGGAGTTCTCTATGCAGGATTGATGATTACTCCAGAAGGAAACCCAACGGTTCTGGAATTTAATTGTCGCTTTGGGGATCCAGAAACTCAAGCTATCCTACCCTTGCTAGAAACTCCCCTAGATCAGGTGCTTCTGGCTTGCACCCAACAGCGACTGGCTGAATTACCAACGATTACCTGGAAACAAGGGGCTGCTGCTTGTGTGATTGCTGCCTCGAAGGGGTATCCGGGAGCTTACGAAAAGGGTAAGGTAATTACTGGTATCCAACAAGCTGAGCAACACGGAGCAATAGTTTGCAGTGCTGGTACTACCTTGAAGCAGGAAGAGCTAGTTACCAGTGGTGGTCGGGTTTTGGGGGTTACCGGAACGGGGAAAACAATAGCGCAAGCTTTATCAGTTGCTTATAGCGCTATGGATTGTATCCACTTTGAAGGGATGTATTACCGTCGGGATATTGGTTATCGGGTTTTGCAGGATGTTTATTGATGCGATCGCATTCGTAAGTTCTTGCTCCCATTGATAGCAGCAACACGAGACCAGCAATACTCCCTCAACGGCTATTACCCATGGTTAACCCATCAAGCCGTAATAACATCACACACTACCCGAAAACCAATGTTGACTTGGATATTGTCTGCCGGGATATAGCTGAAGCGGCAAGCCGAGCGGCATATCCCAGGAATGATATCCCAGGAACCACCGCGCAGAAGCCGGGAATGATGATCATACTCATTGATACTATTTAGCCAAGCACTACCATCAACCGGAGCGCTTAGGTAGTTTGGGTACCAATGGTCAGCACACCACTCCCAAACATTCCCATGCATGTCATACAAACCAAAGGAATTGGCTACACCAAAGCTACCTACACGAGTAGTTTGTTCTCGATATACCCCTTCTGGCTCAGAGCTGTATGTACCGTTGCTATCGTAATTGGCCACATCGGTGGTAATGGTTTCACCGAAGTGGAATGGCGTACTGGTACCAGCCCGACAGGCATATTCCCATTCCGCCTCACTCGGAAGCCGATAGTTTCGTCCAGTCAGCCTAGATATAATAGCACAAAATTTCATCGCCTCATACCAAGATACCTTTTCCACTGGCAGAGTATCGCCTTTGAACTTA
This sequence comes from Moorena sp. SIO2C4, assembly GCF_010672485.1. Classification (NCBI taxonomy): domain Bacteria; kingdom Bacillati; phylum Cyanobacteriota; class Cyanophyceae; order Coleofasciculales; family Coleofasciculaceae; genus Moorena; species Moorena sp. SIO2C4. The sequence continues at coordinate 2,545 of NZ_JAAHGN010000893.1, forward strand.
GAGGGCTGGGGGTTTAGGGAAGGGGAGACTTGGAATAAGGTTGCTACAGCCCGCCACTGGGCCTGGGTAACCGTAAACTTTCCCATGAAGAAGGGAGAGACTCTGACCCAATGCTGTGGACTTTCATCGTCGCTATGTCCCTTCTCAGTTTCTGGTGAACCCATGAGGAATCTTCCCCCAGGGATGTACACCATATCTAGCCCTACACCATTGCCTAAGTCTTCTGTGAAATATTGGGCTTGGTGACGGCGGCGCTTTTTAATTTCACCGTATTTATCTAGAGTTACCACATCAAACTCAAAAGATTTTAGGGTCACTCCCTCGACTGGTGAGGGCTCGGAGTTTTGGAATTGGTTAAAAAATCCAACTACAGCTATTCCTAAACTGCCCAACCCCCCCGCTTGACTTGATTGTTGTCTATTAACAACAGTAGAATCTTCTGGTTTCTGGGATGGCCGTGGAGGATTAAGTTCGGAGTTGATTGCTTGTAACTTTTCCCAAAGAACCTGAGTATCTTTAGGACGTTGATAAACTCGCACCATCAAACTATCAAGAAAATCCCCTAACTCTGAAGAAATGTGTGGTGCATGGGGTCGCCACATCAAGATATCATTACCAGCATCATACAAATCTGAGGGTTCTTGCCCTGTCAGCAAATAAAC
>NZ_JAAHGN010000894.1:0-3204 GCF_010672485.1 Moorena sp. SIO2C4
TATTGCTAACCACATGAATCGGTCGAAAGCACTGCCCACCCTACATCAACTACTAAAACGCGAATGCACTGTTTGTCGAGGCATTCACTAAAACGCGATTGACCTTTGGTCACGCTTTAGGCTTTGCCGACGCTGCTTGAGGTGCGAACGCACTGTTTGTCGAGGTATCAACTAAAACGCGATTGACCTTTGGTCACGCTTTAGGCTTTGCCGACGCTGCTTGAGGTGCGAACGCACTACGGGCATCTTTCCGATTGAGTTGCAGCAAGAACTGCTGCGGGAACTGGGTGCCATTGAAGTAGGAGTGGGAACTTTGGTCGCTACCAATGCCAGAATGGCAGAAGCGGTCAAAGGTAGCGTTGACCGCTTGCGGGAATGGATGAAAGGACAGCTAATGGTGCATGTAGATGAATCTCCTTGAGGTGCTTTTGAATAAAATAAGCACCTCAAGCAGCGTGAGCCTTAGGCTGACTGCTGACGGCTGATGGCTGAATGCTTACAAGCCAAAGGCCGAACAATCAAGGTATTCGGTGCATTCATTGGGGACGAAGCCTTTCATCCCCTAATAACTTGATGACGCCAGACCTGAATCCTTACATTTTAACTACCCCCTTACCGATTGAGGAAAGTCTTTACGCTCCAGAATTTTTGCTCCCGCAAGCAGTACTCTAGCACTGAGGCCAATCAGTATAAAAATACCAATCCATTGCAGATATGGAAGATGGGGAATTTGTTGAACAAACTCGTCAGCCAGTTGAGTATGAATAGGTTCAATCGCTTTAAAATAATGTTGATAAAGGAAACTATAAACTACAACTGGTTCAGTTATTAGGAGTAAATAGGCGAGAGATTGAAAACCTACTACCAGTAACAGTGCAAAAATATTACTGGTTAACTCAAATGCGATGGTTCGTTGTCGCAACTCAGGTAAAATCAGGTTATTGTACTCGCTAATAGTGTCAAAGAACTGGTTAATCGAAGTTCTAATACTTTTTGGCTCTAAACTTTGTTTGAGAGCACGTCGATCTGACTGGCGATTATATTTTCTAGATGTCTTGAAGAAATCAAATTCAGGTAATAGGTACTGCAGTGCACCATCTAGAGTTAAAAAAGATCGAGTCACTTTGAGAAAAGTCCAATTACTTGGGATACCATATCTGGCAATCACTTTAGATACTTCAGCGGTTGCCCCACCAAAAGACTTTTCTTTATACTCTATCCCTTTAAGTTGGGCTTTGGTGGACCAAACCTCTATAGCACTCGACATCTCTGCCCTGACTCTAGGTACATTAACTCTGGGAATATCAACAGCCAACCGCAAGATATAATTAGCCGCTTTGGCAAAATCTCCATCTGACAATGCATTCGTATACTCATTATAAGTTACCCTCAACTCCCTATCCAGGGATCCCACGCTACCCATGTCAATGAATGCAACTTTGCTCCGACGCAAGAAAATAATATTGCCTGGATGTAGATCTCCATGGTACAAGTTATCTTCAAATACTTGTCGAAGTAATGAAATAAACATCGTTTCACCCGCTTTTTTAGGATCAAAGTCATTTTCATCCTGCCATTGAGAGGCTCTGACGGGATCCCTAGCCAATACTTTAATATAATCAGAGGCAAGAACTCCATCGATATATTCCATAACTAAAACTCGACGTTTAGAATATTTGTTATAAATCTTTGGAACATATATTTTATGCTGCTTTAGTGTTTTTCTCATATTACGAGTATTAGATGCTTCATAGCGATAATCTAATTCCTCATTAAAAATTTTATCTAACTCCGATACTGCTTCATCTAAACGTAGGTAACTCATAAAATTAAAAGAAATTAAAACTTTGGCAACGACTTTAATTAAATCCAAATCTCGCTTGAATGCTTCTGCTAGATTTGGACGTTGAATTTTAACGATTACCGGAACATTTTTTCTTTTACTTCGCAACGTTGCTCTATGAACCTGACCAATTGATGCAGCTGCCAAAGGAGTCTCATCAAAATCTTGAAATATTTTTTCCATGGGTGCTCCTAGCTCTGACTCAATTGTTGATCTAACTATAGCCATAGGGAATCCAATCGCTTCATACTGAAGACGTATTAACTGATCACAAATCTCATCTGGTAAAATATCGGTCCGCAATGCTAACAACTGACCCGTTTTTACCCAGAAGCCTCCCAAATCTTCAAATATCTGACGTAGCTCGTTCGCATTCTTTTGTATATCTGGCTTATTTGTAATTCGGCGACGTTGTATACCTAAATAGTAAATAATAAATCGTTGGATAATGTAGAGAGTTGAAAAACGACGAACTTCCAAATTTTCAGCTATTTTAACTTGCTTTCGTTGTTTGTTATCAATAAGAGGAGTAGGAATATCTTTTTTCTTGATCATATTATAAGCAGCCAAAAATAAATTTAAATAATAATTATTGATATCTCGTAGTCTTACTATCATGAAATCCTGAATGTAGTCTTCTCAAAAACTAGCTATTTTTAGGCAGATAGTTTCGCTACTGAAACTGTTACTCTTTAAAAAGTACTGCAGTGCATCTTGGATGAGTTTGCGGTATTGGCAGACATAAATAAAGAAACTGATCAACATCAAAATAATTACCAACGATATAATAATATCAATTTTTCCTTGAAGGAGATTCAGAAAATTACAAAGTTCAAAGTTCAAAAAAAAACATAACCTGGTGCAAAAATATGTGCCTAGTGCTGTTGATACCATTATATACCAATCCTAAATGATATCAGAGAAAGCCTCATAAGTACTTAAATCAGGCATAGTGAATAAATGATACTCAATAAATAATTCAAAGAGTTTATTTGTAATGGTGAAAGAGCGACACCATAGATGGATATGGCGTAAAAGTTGCTTGATATGCCCCCAAATATTTTCAATGGGATTTTCTCCTGGTGCATAGGGAGCAAATCTGAGACAGTGAACTTCCTTTTGCTCACTATTCCTTTTGCTCACCATGATTAACTAATGTCTTGATCATGGGTGAGGAACCAATCGGCGATCATCTGGTTTTGTTCCTCCACCACAGAGCTATTTTATCTGGGACTTTGTCTTGATGCAATAGCGAGTGGGGGAAACCCACAAGACCGTAATGGTGCGTTTTCCGTAGGCGAATTAAATTCGCCACGGGTCGCACCTCTGCATCGCTTTTTTACCTTTATGCCAACTCATCC
>NZ_JAAHGN010000895.1:0-3202 GCF_010672485.1 Moorena sp. SIO2C4
TTACTATTCCCCCAAGTCGTTGTCTTGATGCAATAGCGAGTGGGGGAAACCACGCCAGTTGCTCATGGGGGAAACCCCGAAGACCGCACTGGCTCCACAAGACCGCGCTGCATCGCTTCCGCTATGGGGCTTGTATTATAAACTTTTACCTAGAGTCTGACGTATATAAACCGACTACAAAGGATTTACACCTCGTGCCTCTAGGTTGCTCAGAATCTTGTTCTGTCCTTTGCCGTACCGCTCAAGCTAAATTAACTATAACACAATAGGCAGTTCCTTGACCCCCACCTGCGTTCTCGTGGTGGGGGAATGCGTCACTCATCTTGTTCAACCTTTAAAACTGATCGGTTTCCCGTGGTCCGGTGGCACCACCTTGGTTGAGGAACAAGTTACCGGTTGCATCGTTTTGATAGATACAGCGGATTTCCGGTGAACCTTCAAGCACACCAGTGAAACCAAAAGTATTCATCCTGTTTTTGCATTCCCGTACCTGTTCCGATGAGATCAGCCTCCTCTGTTCTAGAATTGACCAGTTATTCCGACGTAAAACACACCCAGGTCGCATCTTGGGCTGAGTCACATACACATTAAAGGGATTGAGAGTCACGAAAACTTGCATATCTGTCACCATCGCACTGGCACCATACTGAATACAAAGCTCTGGGTTGGGTGCGCTGCGGTCAATCACTTCACGAGAGGCAACATTTTCTGGGTTGAGAGTGGCACCAGAGCTAAAAGCAATACCAACTCCAAGTCCCAAGACAAAAACCCCACCAAGAATCGCTAAGGTTGTGTAATTAAGTTCAGGTATCCCATTAGAACTGTTGGATTCACGTTTCATTGGATTGAATTAACGTTTGAATTAACGTTTAGAATTTGCTGGGTCAAGATTTCCTGGGAGTAGTTGCTACTTGCCCCCTTCTTTCAGTATGCCAGGTACGCCAAGATTAATCCGGAGATGGGGAGCTGGGAAGCTGGGAAACATTTTTATAGCGTTTATCATACTGACGAGGTACAGGATAGTTTTGTCTTAACCCGACTCATTATCACCAATTGCTGCTTTCAACAATACATCTGCTCCAAATCGCACGGCATCGGTACAAGGTAGGCCAGTCTCTGTTTGTACCTGTTCAATTGCCGACCGGGCAGCTTGATCATCCAAGTGGCCAGTATTAAGTGCGATCGCAATCACCTTGACCTGACCAAATGCCCCACCAGCACTAGCAACGGTCTCGTAAAGCTCAATCACCTTGGTTAATGGGGGAATCGACACATGGTCATGATTACGAACAGACTTCTGTCCGGCTCGATGCACCAATAGTAATCCCGTCGGCTGAGTTCCTCGAATTAGCGGTAGAGTAGCTGTAGAACCAGGATGCAACAGAGAACCTTGCCCTTCTAGGATCAATAAGTCGTGGTCATTACCATAGCGCAATACCATTTGTTCCACAGCACCAGCCGCAAAGTCTACCCGAATCCCATCCAAGGGAATGCCATCCCCAGAAATCATAATGCCAGCTTGACCAGTTGCTAGGAACTTCGATGATATGCCCTGACGTTGGGCGCACAGATATAACTCTAGAGCTGCTGACATTTTGCCCACTGCCATATCTGTACCTACTGTCAAGATGCGCTGACAAGGTAGCGATCGCGCTTGAGCACTTGCTATGCCTAATCCCTTCGGTTCCCGACGAATATCCCAAATTACCTGACCGTCTTGCAGTAATTTCTGTAACTCTGGGTCAGATGCCATGGGAGTATGCAAACCATTGATAATCGATAACCCTGCTCCTACCCCTACTTTCACCTCCTGCCACCAAGGCTCTGGTAATGCTCCCCCAGATGGCGCAATACCAATGGCTAGGATATCCGGTTGATAAGCTAGGGCAGCAGACACAGAATCTACAATCGGGACATTAACCTTAATTCCAGTTAATTTAGACAAAGATTCCCCAGCACACTGGTGGTCAATCACTACCACAATTTCAGTTGGGCAATACCGTAACAGAGTCAGTCCGGTTTTGCCTTTTGAACCAAGAAACCCTTCATGGAGTAGAATCGCAATACGCCGATTAGTGGTTAAATTCACGGCGTTTCACCCCCAGTCCTGGTAAATTATTCGGTATCAAATGCCCATTTTGTAGGGTTGCCCCTAAGAAGGGGTCATCTACTAGGTTTAAGTGGCTGTCTAAATCTAGATAATCTGCCAGTGGTGAGAGATGAGAAGCTGCTGTATTGGCCAGAGTACTGTCAGAATAGCAACCAAACATCACCTGCAACCCACAAGCTTTTGCGGTATGCACCATCCGTATTGCCTCAGTTAAACCACCGGATTTCATTAGTTTGATGTTAATACCATGGACACAGTTTGCCAACGGCGGAATATCTTGGCTAGTCTTGCAACTTTCATCCACAAAAATTGGTAAAGGGGATTGCTTATACAACTGGGGTAAATCAACCTCTTTTCCAGGAGCGAGGGGTTGTTCCACATGCCTGACGCCCTGACTCGCCAGCCAGTTACACATCTCTATCCCTTCCTCCAAACTCCAACCTCCATTGGCATCTACACTCAACTCGGCTTCTGGTGCTTCATCTCGGATGGCCAGTAGCATCTGTTGATCAGCAGCAATCCCATCCGGGGAACCTAATTTAATTTTGAGTACATGAGCACCAGTAATGGGAATCCAGTCCTGGACCCGTTGCCTGGCCTTGTCTGGGTCACTAATGCCTACCGTAGAGGAAATTGGCACAATTCGGCGGCGGTTCAATCCCCACAGCCGCCAGAGGGGCAATCCCACCCGCTTCCCTAGCCAGTCATGTATTGCCAAATCAATGGACGCCCAAGCCGCTGATGGCACCTGTACCTCCTCCAAGACCCGTTCAATTTGTTGGTGTTCCCAAGGACTAAATGCCTCCAGCATCGGGATAACCACCTCTAGAGCTTCTAGCAGAATCTCAGTGGTTTGCTTATGGGGTGTAGGGGGCAGGAAACCCTCTGTGCCTGGATCTGACGAGCTACTGCTGAGGCTAGTTGCCTTTCCTAGGGAAAACGGAGACCCTTCGCCCCACGCTTCAATACCCTCCTGTTCTATCCTGACCCATACAGGGAAATCAATATGATCGAATTAAATGTAATCAGTTTGTATGCAATGACTAGACTTTTTCTAAAAGATATGATAGCTAGTAATAGCGGAACCATAAT
>NZ_JAAHGN010000896.1:0-3200 GCF_010672485.1 Moorena sp. SIO2C4
CAACCCAAAACTTCAGCAATTTCTAACTGTGTTTTTCCACTATTCAACAACAGCAAAATTAAAATACGTTCTCTAATATTTCCATTTTCTTCTATTTTTAAGGCTTTTTGAAGTATTGTTTTTTGCTGTCAGATAATTTTTTGCTGGCATATTTCCTATTATTGGGTTATTTATTAATTTTTATTATACCAATTTAAATGCCGAACAGCTTATCAGCTGATACCTTACCTCGAACTATTAAATTCTCCCTAAAGAGGTTTATTTTCAGCTGACCGCTGACCGCTGACCGCTGTTCGCGTAGCGTGCGCGTAGCGGATATGCTTACCCTAATTGACCTTTGTTTCTCACCAAATTCACAGCAAAATAAAGCGGATTCATCAACCCCTTAACTACAGCCTTGAACCCATAAATCACACGACCTCTTAGACCAGCTTTGATAACGTGATTATTGAATGGAATCACTGGTAACTTCCTAATTAGCTCTTGAGCCAAAGCTTTCTTTTGGCCTGGTCCTTGTAAACGAAACTGGGTACCTTGGGTCGGACCATATACGATGGTAAACCAGAGCCGAGGATTTAAGAAAAAGTATTTCCACAAGGGCGGTTTGCACCCAATTAAATCAGCTAGCTCGTCGATGTATATATGATAATCAAGCAAGCTTCGGATCCGAGCGGCATTATGTTCAAACTGTTCTAAATATTTGGCTTTATCGATAGATGCCACCTGCTCCATTTCCTCAGAAGCCGGAAGAGTTCGTTTACCAGTGCAAATCAAGGCAAAAAATCTGGCTTGCATTTCCGTAATAGGAAACTGACTGCCAATGGCAGGACGTGCCCAACCAATCCAAGCGATTTTATCCCGATACAAGGCATGAAAGATATGTTTGTAAAGACTCCGGGGGTCAGTTGTTCTCAAGTGCTCAGGCAGGAAAGACACATAGTTTTTGTAGCCGGTACAAAATACTACCGCATCCACGTTTTCAAGGGTTTCCCCATCAGCCGCGATCAATGTCCTGCCACCATCTTTTACCTTCACTATTTCGCCGACCACTTGACAGCCATGATAGACAATTGCCTTGGGTAAGGATATATTTTTAGTTCCGTATGTACCCCAGACCCCTTTTTTAGCCTTAACCTTCTGATTTAGCTCAAATATAGTATCATGAACTGGATCGTTTTTGCTCAACTCTAATCGGAAGATAAGTTTGCTCAAAGCATCTCCATAGTCCCTTGGTAGACCGTATACACCACGATGGCTAGCAGTATCGGCAGCATAGTCACCTCTCTTCCTGGGTATTATCCACCCAGCTGAATTGCGAAGGCTGACCCAGCACTTGTTGGCGACACGAGATATTTCTAGGGCGATGTCTGAAGCTGACTCACCTCCCCCAACCACTAATACTGTTTTGCCCACAAAGTTATCAGCATTACGATAGTCCTTGGAATGGGAAAACTCCACCTCAGTTAATAAATCTTTCCACTCTGGATAATTTGAGATACTGTTGTTACCAATTGCCAACGCTACCCGTTTTGAGTGCAAAATCTCTCCAGAGGCTAGTTGAATTTGCCACCCTTGATTGTCTTGGGGAGTGAGTGCTACAACTTTCGATTTGAAACGAATTTTATCTAAAATACCAAAATGTTTGGCATAGCTTTTCCAATAGTCAACTGCTTCGTTCTTTGTCCAGAATTTGTGCTGATTGCCATCACCTATCCAGAAGTCCGAAAACATACTAAATGCGCAAGATGTAGTCAGCACTAAACTGTCGTAGGCATTGGCATAAACCCCGCCCAAATCCTCTGCTTGCTCTAAACATATTACCTCGCCTACACCTTGTTCTAGTAATTCTTTGGTAGTAACTATACCAGCTGGCCCTGCTCCAATCACTATGCAATCTAACATACTATTTAACTTCCGATGTCGGGAGTAAGCACAAAAACAAATGAATCCGCGAGTATAGATTCAGCAACAGCAGGATTAATCCCCAAGGGTTGCAAGCAAGTTAGTTGGTCTAATACATTGAGCATACTATACCCCTGAAGCTGAAACCCTTGCTCATTTACGAATTGTCTAACCTGATCGAAATTGTCAAAGATAGTATCTGTGTCTGAGGTGGCTGTCATTCCTCTGACTGTCTGGCTCAATTTTTGCCAAGCTGGGCTATTTCGCCGTACCCTACTCAAATATTCTTTTGTAATTAAATCAGGGGTTATCCACACACCACCATAAACCTGAAGCAACTCCCGGACATTAGCAAACAACCGCTGTTTTTGATTAAATGTCAGGTACAGCAGTAGTCCCTCGGATATTACAGTAATGGGCGTTCGGGAATCTAGATAACCTACATCGATAGGTAATTGGCTGGGTTGACTAGTGGCATCAATCCCAACAAAGTGCAAGTTTGAGCGTCCGCCAATTAGCTGTTTCACCAGTTGCTGTTTGCGCGTTATCATCCCTGGCAAATCACTCTCGATAAAAGTTGTAGAAGGGTTACCAGACATTACCATGCCCCGTGGCATCAAGCCGGAGGCTAGTTCAAGGATTTGAGTTTTTTGAAATTGAGCCATCACTTGATTGATAGCTTTATACCGACCTTCAAATAAAACGGCTACTTCAAACGATTTATCAGACTGTTGTTTTTGTAACTGCTCCACGAAAGCTTGAGCATTAACCAATTGTGCTAATTCTTGCCCATAAGGAATGTCGGTAAACTGTCTGGCATAAGCCACTAGTAACGCTGTGGGACTGATATTGTCGAAGGAACTAGTTGGCACCTGCATCATTAGCAATTGGGAATTGGGAATTTAGGGAGTAGGGAAAAGGGGAAGCAAGTTTCCCCTTTAACACTGGGCGCTTACTTAGCAACATTTCTGTGACAGGAATATTGTAAGGTTCTATGTAAGCATTCAGCCGTCAGCTATCAGCTAATGCGCTACGCGCACGCTACTTGAGGTGCTAATGCGCTACAGATGGTGCTACTTGAGGTGCTAGCAGGCGCTTTAACTGCACAGGGTCGGATCAGAGGAGCAGGGGTTTTCAACCAGCCGTACCAGCACCGTCTTGTTTACTACCTCCCGTTGATTTGCTGACGGCTGACAGCTGATAGCTGTTGGCGTAGCCTGCGCGTAGCGCATATGCTTACCGTTCTATCTACCCTTGACCAAAGACAAAATTACCAGGTGCTTCGGGATCTTCACTAC
>NZ_JAAHGN010000897.1:0-3196 GCF_010672485.1 Moorena sp. SIO2C4
AAGAGACTGGTTAGAAGTTACCGCAAGAAGAGTGCAGCCTTTATAGTTGGTAGGCTATGCATCAAAGGTGGCAGGTTTTGTTGTAAGGCTGCACTCTTCTAAGGTTTCGTCTCCGGCACGTTGCGTAGTCCGGTCAAACGACCTGGTCGCCTAGGTCGATTTAAGGGTTAAAAACTTGGTAAAGAACCACTATCTTGCCAAATCTATTAATGATGCAGGTTGGTATCAATTCCGGAAATGGATGGAACATTTTGGGACTAAGTTTGGCAAAGTAACTGTTGCAGTTAATCCAGCGTATACTTCTGCTGAGTGTTCTAATTGTGGTGAAGTAGTCAAAAAGTCTCTATCAACTAGAACCCATGTCTGTCAGTGTGGTTGTTCTCTAGATAGAGACCATAATGCTGCAATCAATATTTTGGAAAGAGCCTTGAGTACGGTGGGGCACACCGGAACTCTGATCTTAAATGATCCAAACGCTTGGGGAGAGGGAACCTCTACTTTTGCTGGTGAAAACCTGTCAAAGCAAGTTGCCTCGTTGAACCAAGAATCCCCGTTTCGCGATTAGCGGGGAGTGTCAAAGTGGTTTGACTTTGAGCCTGGCGGGATTGCTCTCTACAGTATGGTTGGCAGTCAGAAATTGGTATGGTTTGTGGGAAGTTAATCTAGCAGATTGAGCTACTGTGGGCGACAAAGGTGACGCAGCAAGCATTCAGCCGTCAGCTGTCAGCTATCATGCCTAATGCCTAATGCTAATCAACGGTCGGTAGTAAACAAGCTGGGGGGTGCTGGTACGGCTGGTTGAAAATCCCTGCTCGTTTTACTGATCCGACCCCGTGCAGTTAAAGCGCCTGCTAGCTGATGGCTGATGGCACCTCAAGTAGCACCATCTGTAGCGCATTCGCTGTTCGCGTAGCGTGCGCGTAGGGCATAGGCACCTCAAGTAGCACCATCTGTAGCGCATTCGCTGAATGCTTACGTTATGCGATCGCAAAAGCAAAATTTCCTCAACCAGTTCTCCCCAAGCCCCCTTCAGATTTTTAATGTAATCCTAGTTGTGGTTGATAGCAGTTTTCAATGGATAACTGCTATCAATGCATATTGTGCATATTGCCTTAACACAGAAAGTGCAGTGAAACAGTACCCTTTTGGGTACTGTCAGCATTGGGTGTGATTAAGAATAATAGACAAAGAAGCCGTTACTACCAACTCAAGATTGCTTATACATGTAGCAGCTTGCAGCCATCGTAATGGTTTGCGGACCAAGACACTCAGCTCATGGGGCACATGGTGAAGTATGACACTCACCTTTAAAGTCTTACCCAGGGAACTGCATTAACTCAGGCTTCCACTCCAATCAAAAAACTAGCTATAGCATTCAGGTGTGACAAGCAGCCTTGTCAGCCTTCAGTGATGCTCACTTCATCGGTGCTAAGGTCCCGGCTAGTGGCTAATTCCAATCCCCTGATAATTACAGATTACATCCATTGTGGATAAAGGAATAAACTCTGGAATTTTATCTGATAAAAGTTTTTTTTATCAAAGCTTTATAGAGTTAAAGTTTTAGTTAATTTTTCGTGAAAGCGATAACCTTTATATAACCATTGTTTTAGTGATAATTACTCGGATAAACTTTTTTAATATTCTGTTAATTTTTGTCAATTATTAGTCCATATGTGTGGAGCAAATATGGACAATATTTCAGAATTTATTAATGGTAAATTTTGATTTTAATCCGACTAATTATATAATCTTTTGTGGGAGATACTTCAGCCATCAATACCAAGATTTGATTCAACTATTATTGAACTCCTAATTACTTACATCAAGGTTCAAATTATCTGTCTTGGAAGTGTAAGTTGATTGTGCTCGATTAATTATTGGGGTTTATATAGGGTTTATAAATAGCTCATTACTAAGCAGTCAGCCGTCAGCCGTCAGCCGTCAGCCTTGAGCTGATAGCACCTCAAGTAGCGTGGCACAGGCTTCAACGCTGGGACCTATCCCATAGGCTGATACCTGATAGCTGATTACTGACCGCTGTTCGCGTAGCGTGTGCGTAGCACATAAGCTGATAGCTGACGGCTGATAGCTTACATTCAATGAATGTTAAAACTGCCCAATTTAGGGCTGTTGTACATAGAAAACCGATTGATATGAACAACGAGCAAGGTAAAGAAGCCAAAATTCTTAAAAGTCATTATTTAACACCATTCCAAAGCAAACTACTCCAAAAAAGTCTAGAAGAGGATTTACATGAGTCCTACCGTCAGCGGATTCAAATTATGTTATTGGCAGATCAGGGCAAATCTCAAACGGAAATTTGTCAAACCTTGGGGTGTTGTGCCGCAACAGTAAGACATTGGATGCATATTGCTCGTAGTGGGATGGCTCACCAATGGCAGGATTGTCCAATTGGTCGCCCCAAGGCAGTCAATGAGCAGTATTTAGACCGTTTGAAAGAACTGATTAACCAGAGTCCCCGGGATTATGGTTATTCCTTTCGCCGCTGGACAGTGAATTGGTTGAACAAACATCTGGCAAAAGAATTCGGGATTGAACTGAGCAATCGCCACCTGCAACGATTGCTCAAGGACATGGGATTATCGACTATACCAAAACGGACAGAGGTTAAATCCCCTAGGGGACGGGAAAAGGATGGTCACAGCATCTTAATTTCTGACCTGAAATCCGCTAATGACTCCGAGTCCAATGGTTTTTGGCTATTCAATCCCAGCAACATGGCATGAGATTATGGTTCGACATACATCCACATCTAATCCACTGATTTCCCCTCAGCAGCTCGCCCATACTCTAGGGCATTCTCTTTCAGAACCAGAACTATCACGCTGTCTCAAACAAATCAAATATCGCGAGCCAACGGTCGGTCAATTTTGGCAGTCAACAGACGCCGAGGCTGGGGTCTATATTGTGATTTCCGGAAAGGTCAGACTGATTAATAGCGCCGGGGAGTTAATTACCAATCTAGAAGCCGGAGCTTCCTTTGGGGAGTGTACTTTCTTTCCAGAGGAGTCTTTTGAGTGCTACTCAGCCAGAGCTTCCCTCAAAACCAAGCTTTGTTATCTAACTCCGGAACTGTTATTTCCCCTAATTAGCAAACATCCCCAAATCCGCGAACATTTTTATCGTCAGGCCCAAGGGCAAAATTCCCTGCTGATGCCGTCGGAGAGTCCTTTGG